>NZ_JBFULD010000055.1:0-16323 GCF_056400505.1 Terrabacter sp. P5_B1 | reverse complement strand
GAGTGTCGGCCCGTGATGCGGGCCAGTCCCGGCAGGACGCGCGAGCCGGAGAACCACGCGGCGTCGGACGGGTGGTGGATGAGCACCGGCGAGCGCGTCGTCGGACGCAGGACACCGGGCAGCGTCACCTCGCGACCGACGACCGAGTTGACGAGGGTCGACTTGCCCGCACCCGTCGAGCCGCCGACGACCGCGAGAAGGGGCGCGTCCAAGGACGTCAGCCGCGGGACGACGTAGTCATCGAGCTGGTTCAGCAGGCGGGTGCGCTCGCGGCGGGCCGTTGCAGCGCTGGGCAGGTCGAGCGGGAGGGTGGCGTCCGAGACGGCCGAACGCAGGGCCTGCACCATCGAGAGGAGCCGCTCGTTGTTCGCTCCGGAGTCAGCCGCCACGCGGGCCATCCTCTCCTGTCAGCGGGAACACGCCAAACCGAGAGGAACCGCCACCTCAGGTCTCGGGCAGCGCGTCGGGCCGGGCGGCCGGTGGTCGGGCCCCTTCGCGGAGCTCGGCCTGCACGGCTCGGGCGATGTTGCCGTGGACGTGGTCGGCGCCGAGCCGGTCGAGGACACCGTCGAGCTCGAGCGTGGCGCGCACCGCCGCCTTGAGCCTGGCGAGACGCAGGACGACGTGCGAATCCTCGGCGAGGCCGACCACGTCAGCCATCTTGGCCGACCCCTGCGAGTCGATGAAGTCGATGCCGCCGCAGTCGAGCACGATGCCGAAGACCCCCCGGTCCGAGTGGATGATCTCCCTGACCCGGTCCTCGAGGGCGTCGGAGGTGGCGAAGAACAGGCCGCCGTCCATCCGGATCACCACGATGCCGGGCACGAGCTCGCCGTCCGGGTGGTCGCTGAGGTCGCGGAAGACGTCGGTGCCGGGCTCGCGCGCGAGGGTCGGGATGTGCGGCCTCGTCGCTACCTTGACGAGCCAGAGGATCGAGAGGGCCACACCGATGAGGACACCGGCCAGCACGCCGAAGACGAGGGCACCCAGCAGGGCTGCGACGGCCACCCCGAAGTCGAACCGCTTGACCCGGAAGAGCCGCCTCATCTCCGGGAGGTCCATCATGCCCATGACGACGGCCTCGATGATGATCGCGGCCAGCACCGCCTTCGGCAGGCCGGAGAAGAGCGGCGCCAGGAGCAGCAGGGTCAGCAGGACGGCGAACCCGGTGGTGAGCGAGGCCAGCCCCGACCTGGCCCCGGAATGGTCGTTGAGCGAGCTCGCAGAGAGGCTCGTCGAGACGGGCATCCCCTGCAACAGGCCGGACCCGGCGTTGGCGAATCCCTGAGCCACCGACTCCTGGTCGACGTCGATCTGGTAGCGGTGCTTGGCCGCGAACGCACGAGCGTCGCCGGCGGTCTGCGAGAAGCCGATGAGCACGAGGGCGAACGCCGCGACGGCCCCGACCCCGACGTGGTCCCACATCAGCCGCACGTCGGGAAGGACGAGGGACGGGAGGCCGCGCGGGACGTCTCCGACGAGCGCGACGCCGCGGTCACCGAGGCCCAGGAGCCAGGATGCGAGCAGGCCGCCGACCACGAGCACCAGCGCCCCCGGCACCTTGGGCGCGACGACACGCAACCCGAAGACGACGGCGAGCGAGATGCTGCCGACCACGACCGTCGTGCCGTGCGCCTCGCCCAGCGTCGTCAGCCACGACCACAGCTCCAGCAGGGGGTTGCTGCCCGAGACCTTCGTGCCGGTGAGCTTGGGCAGCTCGCCGATGACGACGTCGAGCGCTGCCCCGAAGAGGAATCCGGTGACGACGGCCCTCGAGAGGAACTGCGCGATCCACCCCATCTTGAGCACCGCGACGAGCAGGTAGATCAGTCCCGACGCGAGCGTGATCCCGGCCACGAACGATGCGACGGCCTTCTCGTCGACGATGCCGGCCGCGAGGACGGCGCTGGCCGCGACGGCCGCCAGTCCGGAGCTCGGCCCGACCGAGATCTGCCGGCTCGTGCCGAAGATCGCGTAGAGGATCGCGCCGGCCGCCGCGGCATACAGGCCGTTCTGCAGGGGGATCCCGGCGATGCCGGCATAGCCGAGGTTCTTCGGGACGACCAGCGCGAGGACGGTCACCCCGGCGATCAGGTCGCCCCGCAACCAGCTGCGGTCGTAGGTGCGCAGCCAGCCGACGATGGGAACCAGGCTCGTTCCCGTGGTCCGACCCGTCATCCGCCCGCCGCCCGTCCGTCAGGGCACGCGGCGGCCACTACGCGGGACCGGGTGCGCTCTCGCGCGTCGGCTGACGGTTCCATGATGGCAGCAGACGGCACGCTGTCGCGGGAGTTTCGACCGGGCCGGCGCCCGGGGAACGAGAACGGCGCCCCCGGCAGGACTCGAACCTGCGACCAAGAGATTAGAAGGCTCTTGCTCTATCCGCTGAGCTACAGGGGCTGGTCACCCGATCCGGGCGCGGTCCAATGATAGGCATCCGGCCGTGGCCGTCCGCGCCCGAGGAGGGCCGTGACACGCCCACGACGCCGAGGTGGAGATGGTGACAGACAACGGCGCCAGCCCCGCGCAGCCAGGTCGGCGTTTCCCGTGCTGCGGCGAGGCCGCCTCTCATCCCATGAGGGTGAGGACCGCCCGTCCCGGACGGGTGACCATCGAAGGGCGATCTTCCCTCACGTCGCACCGACGGGCTCTCGCGCGTGATGGGTGACATCCGCTCGTGACGATGGGGACAGCCATGAGAGCTGATWCAGGGATCGGCCCGCTGTACCCGACCACAGCTGCGGCCGAGCAGGACGCGACGCGACGGCCGGGACGGCTGCGGATCCCGAATCCGCCGACGCCGCTCGTCGAGCGACGGCGACTTCTCGACCGCCTCTCCCACGCCGTCGACACGGCGCCGCTCACGGTGTTGTGTGCGCCGGCCGGCGCGGGCAAGACGGTGCTCGTGTCCCACTGGGCCAGGACCGTGTGCCCGGTGCTGGGGTGGATGACGGCCACCGAACGCGACAACGACCCGCGCGCCTTCTGGTGGCACGTGCGGTCGGCCCTCACCGAGGGCGGTGCCGTCCGGGTCGGCTCGAAGGGCACGCTCTTCCCCGGGGCGGACGACGTCGACCTGCTGGCCGACCACCTGCTGCACTCGGGGAGGACCGTCGTCCTGGTGATCGACGGGGCGGAACGGCTCGGTGCGCGGGCGGCCTTCAAGGGCCTCGCAGAGCTGGTCGACGGTGCCGGCGGGCTCCTCCGGGTGGTGCTGACCTCCCGGCACCAGCCGCCGATGCCGCTGCACCGTTACCGGCTGGAGGGCACCGTCGCCGAACTGTGCCAGGCCGATCTCGACTTCACGAAGCCAGAGGTCACGGAGCTGCTCGAGCGTCTCGCCGGGCACGCGGATGACGAAACCGTTCGAGGCGTTCTCCGGCGCACGGAGGGCTGGGCGGCCGGTGCCAGAATGGCGGCGTTGGCGCTGCGGCCGGACTGCGACGGCGCGACCCTGGAGCGGCTCGCCGCCGACTACCTCCGTGCAGAGGTGCTCGACTCGCTCTCCGCCGCCGAGCAGGACCTGCTGATGCGGGTGACGATCGTCGCGGAGGTCTCCCCCGAGCTGGCTGCGGCGCTGGCCGGGCGGCGCGACGCCGACACGACCCTCAAGGAGCTGGCGCAGCGAAACGCCTTCGTGCAGAGCGTCCCGACCCGCCCCGGCCACCACCGGTTCCACCCGCTCCTGCGTGACCTGCTCGCGACGCGACGTGCAGCGACTCAGGAGGGCACCGACCGCGACCTGCATCGCATCGCCTCGGAGTCCTTCGGCACGGCGGGGCAGTTGGTTCCGGCGGTGGAGCACGCTGTCGCGGCCGGTGACTGGGAGCGGGCCGCCGCGTGGACCGTCCGGCTCATGGGCCTGGTCGACCTCATGCTGTCGACGCCCGAGGGCGCCGCCCTCGCAGACCTGTTTCGGGGCCTGCCGGCTGCGGGCGGCCCCGACGTCAGGCTGGTCCGCGCCGCCCTGGCACTGGGACAGGGCGACTCGGCCCGCGCCGTCAACCAGCTGTCCGGCGAGCACTCGTCGAGCGAGGTGGAGGGCGATGCCGGACGGCTCGTGTGGGCAGCCATCCTGACCGCCCGGCTCAGCGGCCTGACGGGCGACGTGGCGGCCACACTGGAGGCGGCGGCGCGCGCGCGAGAGACGTTCGCGATGACCGAGGGCGGCGCGGCGCCGTCGCTCGGCTCGCTCACCGCGCTGGTCAGGTGGTCGGAGGGGACGGCATACGTCCACGCCGGGGGCCTCGATGCCGCTTCCGCCGCTCTGGAGGACGCAGCGGCCGTGGCGGCCGGCGGGGACCGCGACCAGCTCACCGTGCACTGCCTGTCGATGCTCGCGCTGGCCGAGGCGTGCCGGGGACGGCTGACGCGCGCCCGGGAGGTGGGTGATCGCGCTGAGCAGGTCCTGCTCCCCCACGTCGAGCGAAAGCGAGTCGCCCCGTGGGGGCCGGCCGGTGCAACGGCGCGCCCGGCCGGGCTGGACCTTGCCGATGCCTGGGTGTCGCTGGACCGACAGGACCTCCCGCGAGCCGCGCACGCGCTCAGCAGGGCCCGCCGCGCCGACAACCGAGCGGATCCGCAGCTGCTGCACTGGATCTCCTTGCTGTTGCGAGCGCGGCTCAAACGCGACCACGGAGAAGGTGTGGGTGCACGTCGTCTGCTGCAGCACGCCGACTCCCGGGTCGGCTGGCTGCGCCGTCAGTTCGACGAGGAGGCGGCCGCCGTCGGCCCGCCCGCCTCGGTCGCCGAGCTCTCGAGAGACCGGGCCCCCTCGGACGGCGCCGACGAACCGGTCCCTGGCCCCGTCTCAGAGACGCACGAGGTCGAGGCCATGCTCGAGTCCGCCCGGATCCTCTGGATCCGGGGAGACCAGCGGGCCAGCCGTTCCGCCGTCGCAGCGGCGCTCGATCGCGCGCGGGGAGAGCGGCTTCGCCGACCCTTCGCCCATGCCGCGCCGGAGGTCCGAGCGATGCTTCGCGACGACGCGGAACTGCGGTCCCGGGCGGACTGGCTGCGCCCCGATCGCACGACTGCCCCGGAGGAGAGCCACCGGCACACGGAGCCGGTGCCGCTCGTCCAGGAGCTCTCCGAGCGGGAGATCGAGGTGCTTCGTCACCTGTCGGCTCTTCTCACGACCGAGGAGATCGCCGCGGAGATGTTCATCTCGGCGAACACCGTGCGGACTCACATCCGCAGGATCTTCGGCAAGTTCTCGGTCTCCCGACGCCACGAAGCGGTGCGCCGGGCTCGCGAACTCGACCTGGTCTGAGGACGACCCATGACATCGAGCACCCTGGCTGCCTCCGCAAACCTCGTCGCGGCCGTCGATCCCGTCCCCTGGGCCCGAGCGCAGATGGCGTTCACCCTCGCCTTCCACATCATCCTGGTGCCGCTCGGGGTCTCCTGGGCGTTCATGACCCTGGTCGCCAACTACCGCGGCATCCGGCACGGCGACGCCGCCGCTCTGGTGCTCGCGCAGCGCTGGTCCAAGTACATGGCCCTGACGTTCGCCGTCGGAGCGGTCACGGGAACCGTGCTGAGCTTCCAGTTCGGGCTGCTCTGGCCCCGCTTCATGGGCGCGTGGGGCCAGGCGTTCGGGGTGCCGTTCGCCTTCGAAGGCCTGTTCTTCTTCGCCGAGGCGATCTTCGTCTCCGTGTACATCTTCGGCTGGCGCCGCCTCAAGCCGTGGATACACTTCTGGACCGGAGTGCCGATCGTCGTCGCGGGCCTCGCCGGGGCCGCCTCGGTGGTGGCGGCGAACGCCTGGATGAACGCACCCTCGGGCTTCACGCTCGACTCGAACGGCACCCTCGTGGCCGTCGACCCGATCGGGGTCATCTTCAACGCCTCGATGCCGTTGCAGGCCGCGCACATGCTCGTCGCGGCCTACCTCGTCGGCGGCTTCCTCATCGCGTCGGTCTACGCGACGGCCATGCTTCGAGGCCGCACCGACCGGTACCACCGGCTGGGCTTTCTCATCGCCTTCACCGTGGCCGCTGTGATGACCCCGGTGCAGATGGGAGTCGGCGACGCACTGGCTCGGTGGGTGTACGTCAACCAGCCGGTCAAGTTCGCCGCCATCGAGCTCGTGCCGACGACCGGCTCGGACGTTCCCGAGACGCTGCTCGGTCACCTCGACCAGGACGGCACGGTCTCTGGCGGGATCCCGATCCCGGGCCTCGCCTCGTGGCTCTCCAACCCCAGCACCGGCAAGGCCACTGTCGTGCAGGGTCTCGACAGCGTCCCGACCGACGACCGCCCCACCATCCGCGAGACCGACACGGTCCATCTCGCGTGGGACATCATGGTCGGGCTCGGCACGCTGCTGTTCCTGCTGTCGGTCTGGTACGCGGCGAGCTGGCTCGTGCGCCGGCGGATGCCCCGGAGCAGGTGGTTCCTGCGTGCCGCCGCGGCGGCAGGGGTGCTGTCCGTGGTCACGCTCGAGGCCGGATGGGTCGTGACGGAGGTCGGCCGCCAGCCGTGGATCGTCTACAACCTCATGAGGGTCGAGGATGCCGCGACCACGAACAGCGGGGTCTGGGTCACGTTCCTGTCGATCGTCGTCCTCTACACCGCCCTGGGAACGACGACCATCCTCGTGCTGCGCGCCATGAGCCGGCGGTTCCGGCGGGCCGGGGGCTTCGTCGAGAGCGACACGCCGTACGGGCCGCGACCGTCGGACGCGACGGCGCAGGGCACGTCGGCCGAGACGTCACGGCCGGAGCCGGTGCCATGACCACGGCCGTCGCGATCGTGCTGCTCCTGGCCCTCGTCGCGTATGCCGTCTTCGGGGGTGCCGACTTCGGCGCGGGCTTCTGGGACCTGACCGCGGGCGACGCTCGCCGCGGCAGGCGTCCACGCGCCCTCATCGAGCGGTCCATCGGGCCGGTGTGGGAAGCCAACCACGTCTGGCTCATCTTCATCTTCGTCGTGACCTGGACCGCCTTCCCGCCGGCCTACCAGTCGATCGCCTTGACGATGTTCGCGCCCCTGACGATCGCTGCGCTCGGGATCGTTCTGCGTGGAGCGGGCTTCGCCTTCCGCAAGGGCGTCGACCAGGTGCGGTACAAGCGCGTCTTCGGCGGCGCCACCGCCCTGTCCTCGGTGCTCGTGCCGTTCTGCATGGGCGCCATCGCGGGTGGCATCGCATCCGGTCAGGTCCCGGCCGGCGGCGAGGCGGGCGACCCGATCCAGAGCTGGCTCAACCCCACGTCCTTGGTCACCGGCGTGCTCGGCGTCGTCCTCGCGGCATACCTGGCCTCGGTCTTCCTGGTCCAGGAGGCCGAGCGGACCGATCCGGGCCTCGTGGACCACTTCCACCGCCGCGCCGTGGCTGCAGCCGTCGTCGCCGGGGTGGTCGCGGTCGTCGGCCTGGTCGTCCTWCACGGCCGGGCGCCGTACGTCTTCGAGGGCCTCACGACGCGGGCACTCCCGCTTCTCATCCTCTCCGTCCTCTGTGGAGCAGGGGCCCTCGTGCTGCTCGCGCGCCGAGCCTCGCGAGGTGCGAGGGCGCTTGCGATGCTCGCCGTGGCGAGCGTCATCATCGCGTGGGGCATGGCCCAGTGGCCGTACATCCTGCCTCAGACGCTGACGTTCTCCACCGCTTCGGCCCCGGCCGGCACCCTGACGGCACTGGTGGTCGCGACGGTGGCCGCCCTGCTGCTCGTGGTGCCGGGTTTCGTCCTGCTCTACGTGCTGGACCAGCGCGGCCTGCTTCCCGACGAGGGCATCGAAGACGTGGGCGACCTCACCGTCGACGGGCCACGGGAGTGAGCCACCGACGAGGCCGGGGCATTCATCTGCGGCGGGGGATGCCACCTGCCGCCAAACCTTCGATGGTGGAGGCACATGCGCCTTCCCGAACACCGACTTGAGGAGCCCTCGTCGTGAGCACGATGACGTCACCCTTCCCACCCATCGCCGACTACGCGTTCCTGTCCAACTGCCACACGGGTGCGCTCATCGCGCCGGACGGCTCGGTCGACTGGCTCTGCGTTCCGGCCTTCAACGCGGCCAGCTGCTTCGGCAACCTGCTCGACCGCGGCGCAGGCTCCTTCCGGTTCGGCCCCTATGGCATCAACGTGCCGAATGCCCGGACGTACGTTCCGGGCACCAATGTCATGACGACCACGTGGCACACCCCCAGCGGCTGGCTCGTCGTCCACGACGCGCTGACGATGGGGCCCCGACAGGGCCCCGACACGGTGACGCCCCACACCCGGCCCCCGACGGACGAGGACGCGGACCACATGCTCGTGCGGTTGGTCGAGTGCATCGAGGGGTCGGTCGAGGTCGAGCTCGTCTGCGAGCCCGCGTTCGACTACGGACGTGAGGTGGCCCAGTGGACGGCGGTGGGCGACGGGGACCACGCGGCCGACGCGACCGGCGCCGGGCAGGTCTTCCGGCTCAGCACCGACCTGCTCGTCGGGATCGAGGGCGGGGCGGCCCGCGCCCGGCACGTGCTGCGCCAGGGCGAGAAGGCGTTCTGTGCCCTCTCCTGGGCCGAGGGCCTCGCCTCGCCGAGGGACACCGCCGACGCCGAGGCACGGATCGAGGGGACCGTGCGGTTCTGGCGGGGATGGCTCTCGCGGGCCCGCGTACCGGACCACCCGCTGCGGCGCTCCCTCGAGCGGTCGGTCCTGACGATCAAGGGCCTCACGTACATGCCGACAGGAGCGACGGTGGCCGCGCTGACGACCTCGCTGCCGGAGACCCCCGGCGGTGAACGCAACTGGGACTACCGCTACACGTGGATCCGCGACACGACGTTCACGCTGCAGGCGCTGCACTACATGAACCTCGACTGGGAGGCGAACGAGTTCATGCAGTTCGTGGCCGACCTCGAGCCCAACGCCGACGGCGCGCTGCAGATCATGTACGGCATCGACGGCCAGCGGGACCTGACCGAGACGACTCGGGAAGACCTCGGTGGCTACGAGGGCGCCCGGCCGGTACGCATCGGCAACGGGGCCTTCGACCAGCGCCAGAACGACGTGTTCGGCGCGGTGCTCGACTCCCTGCTGCTCCACACTGCGCGGAGCAAGCACCTGCCGTTGCGGCTGTGGCCCCTCGTCCAGTCGCAGGCCGCCTGCGCCACGGCGGTCTGGCGCGAGCCCGACCAAGGCATCTGGGAGGCGCGCGGCGAGCCGCAGCACTACGTCTCCTCCAAGCTCATGGGCTGGGTCGCCCTCGACCGCGCGGCCCGGCTGGCCGAGATCCGCAACGACGAGATGCTGGCCAAGCAGTGGCGGACGACCGCAGACGAGATCCGGGACGACATCCTGACCCGCGGCGTCAGCGAGCGCGGGGTCCTGCGTCAGCACTACGACACCGACGCCCTCGACGCCTCCACCCTGCTGGCCCCGTTGTTCGGCTTCCTGCCAGGCACCGACGAGCGGATCCGCAACACGGTCGAGGCGATCGACAGCGAGCTGACCGAGCACGGCTTCGTCCTGCGCTACCGGACCGACGAGACGGACGACGGACTCGCCGGCAAGGAAGGCACGTTCCTCATCTGCTCGTTCTGGCTGGTCTCCGCGCTCGCCATGGTCGGGGAGATGGAGCGGGCCCGGAATCTCATGGAGCGCCTGTTGCGGATCGCCTCGCCGCTGGGCCTCTACGCCGAGGAGTACGAGGTCGAGCGTGCCCGGCACCTCGGCAACTTCCCGCAGGCGTTCTCCCACCTCGCGCTGATCGAGGCCGCGGGGCGCATCATCCTCGCCGACTTCCGGGAGGAGTTGTCGCTGTGACGGAACAGCCCGCGGAGAGCCCGCACGTCGTCGTGCTGGGCGGTGGCCTGGCCGGGGTGGCCTGTGCCCACCGCCTGGGTGACGAAGGCGTACGCGTGACACTCATCGACCGAAACGACTACCACCAGTTCCAGCCGTTGCTCTACCAGGTCGCGACCTCGCAGCTGCCGGCGGAGGACATCGCCCGTCCGCACCGGGTCATCTTCCGTGACTACCCGACGGTGGACGTCCGGGCCGAGGAGGTCACCTCGATCGACGTCGAGGACCGCAGTGTCACGCTCGCCAGCGGGGAGAGGGTCGCGGGATCGCATCTGGTGGTCGCGGCGGGTGGCCAACCAGAGTTCTTCGGCGTCCCTGGCGCGGCGGAACATGCCTACCCGCTCTACTCGGTCGTGGACGCCGAGCGGCTCCGGCGCCACCTTCGGGCGCTGCTGGAGGCCGCCTCCGGCTCAGGGGGCGCCGACCCCGCCGACCCCCTCGACTCGCTCGACGTCGTCGTCGTCGGCGGCGGAGCCACCGGAGTCGAGGTCGCCGGCGCGCTCGCCGAACTCATGACCGCGCTGGCCAAGACCGGGGCGGTCCCGCGCCCCGGACAGGTCACCCTCGTCGACCGCGGCCAGACGGTGCTGAGCGCCTTCTCGCACCGGTCGCACAAGTACGCCCACAAGCGACTCACCCACGAGGGCGCCGTGCTCCGGCTCGAGACCGGTGTCAAGGCCGTGCACGCCCACGGCGTGGACCTCACCGACGGCACGACACTGCACACGCCCACGGTGGTCTGGGGCGGTGGAGAGTCGGCCGCACCGGTCGTCACGGGCAGCGGACTCGCCACGGGTCGCGGCGGACGACTGGAGGTCGAGCCGGACCTCACCCTGCCCGGACACCCGCAGGCGTATGCCGTCGGGGACGTCGCGAACATCCCAGCGGCGGGTGGTGGGACCCTCCCTCAGCTCGGGTCGGTGGCCCAGCAGTCGGGCCGGTGGGCCGCGGACAACATCCTGCACGGGCTGCGCGGCCAGGAGCGAGCTCCGTTCCAGTACAAGGACAAGGGGATCATGGCCATGATCGGCCGCAACGCCGCCGTCGCGGAGGTCGGCCGCCACCGCCACCAGGTCGAGGGTCCGGTCGCCTTCGCTGCGTGGCTCGGCGTCCACGCCATGCTGCTCAGTGGCGCGCACAGCAAGACCGACGCCTTCCTGTCCTGGGGCTGGGACTACTTCGACCGCGACCATGCCGCCATCGTCGAGGGCTCGTCCACTCCCAAGCGCATCGCCTGGGGCGACGAGGACAGCGACAAGCCGACCATCCGCGTCGAGCCGGGCGTCCCGCCCACCTCCTGAACCGACTCACCTCAAGGAGTCCGACCATGGACGACCACTACGACGTCATCATCGTGGGATCCGGCGCGGGCGGGGGCACGCTTGCTCATCGGCTCGCGCCCTCGGGAAAGCGCCTGCTCATCCTCGAGCGAGGCGACTGGCTGCCTCGCGAGCCGGAGAACTGGGACGCCGAAGCAGTCTTCGTCGACAACCGGTACGTATCACCTGACCGGTGGTACGACGGGGACGGCAAGGCGTTCCAGCCACAGGTCCACTACAACGTCGGCGGCGCGACGAAGTTCTACGGGGCCGCCCTGTACCGCCTGCGTGAGCGGGATTTCGGCGAGCTGAAGCACCACGACGGCATTTCTCCCGCCTGGCCCATCGGCTACGACGTCATGGAGCCGTACTACACGCAGGCGGAGGAGCTGTACCAGGTCCACGGTGCTCGTGGGGAGGACCCGACCGAGCCGCCAGCCTCGGGGCCCTACCCCTTCCCTCCCGTCTCGCACGAGCCGCGCATCCAGAAGCTCTTCGACGACATGGTCGCCGTCGGGCTCCACCCCTTCCATTCCCCTTGCGGCGTCATGCTCGACGAGAGTCACCCGGCGTTCAGCGCCTGCATCCGCTGCGCGACGTGTGACGGGTTCGCCTGTCTCGTGCACGCCAAGGCGGACGCGGAGGTCATTGCGGTTCGTCCCGCGATCCAGCGCGACAACGTCACCCTGGTCCGCAACGCGCAGGTCCACCGGCTCGAGACCGACGAATCTGGGCGGACCGTCACGTCGGTCGTGGCCGACGTCGAAGGGCACGAGCAGCGGTTCAGCGCCGACCTGGTGGTCTTGTCCGCCGGGGCGGTCAACTCCGCCAAGATCCTGCTCGCCAGCGCGAACGACCGCCACCCGAACGGCTTGGCCAACGGCTCGGGCCAGGTGGGACGCAACTACGTGTTCCACAACAGCCGGGCGTTCCTGGCGGTGTCGACCGAGAAGAACGACACCCGGTTCCAGAAGACGCTCGGTCTCAACGACTACTACTTCGGAGACGCCGACTTCGGCTACCCGATGGGCAACGTGCAGATGGTCGGCAAGTCGTCGGCGCCGATGTACCGCGGCGAGAAGCCGATCGAGACCAAGCTCGCGCCGACGTTCGCGCTGCGAGACGTCGCCGAGCACGCCGTCGACTTCTGGCTCTCGGTCGAGGACCTGCCCGACCCGGACAACCGGGTGACCCTCGACAAGGACGGCGACGTGCACCTGCGCTACCGGCCCAACAACCAGGAGCCGATGGAGCAGCTCTACCGCCGCGTCCAGAAGCACCTCAGCCACCTCGGGATGCACCCGCRCCACCTGATCCCGCGGGACGTCTACATGAAGAACGACATACCGGTGGCCGGCTGCGCGCACCAGGCGGGCACGGTGCGGTTCGGGACCGATCCGGCCACGTCGGTGCTCAACGCCGACTGCAGGGCGCATGACGTGGACAACCTCTACGTCGTGGACACGGGCTTCTTCCCCAGCATCGGCGCGGTGAACCCGGCCCTCACCGCGATCGCGAACGCGCTTCGCGTCGGGGACCACCTGCTCGATCGGCTCACCGGGCTCGAGACGGGACGACGTGCCGGACAACCGGCCGCTGGACCTGCCTGAGGCGACCCGGGAGTGCCTCCGCGCCCTGGTTCAGGTCACGGCAGGCGGCCGGTCACGAGGTGATCCACGGTTCGTGCCAGCCGCCGTGCCCGGCGGTCACGGCGTCAGCCTCCGCGGGCCCCCAGCTCCCGGGTGCGTAGGGGTGCACCGGGGTCGGCGCGTCCAGCAGCGGCTGCATGATCCGCCAGGTCTCCTCCACCGCGTCCTGCCGGGTGAAACGGGCGGTGTCCCCGGCCATGGCCGCGCYGAGCAGGACCTCGTACGGCGTCGGACCCTCGCCGCCCTCCTGCGCGAACTCCATGTCGAGGGTGATCGGTCCGACCCTCGCCTGGTCGGCGCGGTGTGCGTCCACCTGGATCCGGATGCCGGTGGAGGGGTCGAGCTTCACGACGAGCATGTTCGCCTCGGGTGTGAAGTCCGCCCCGCCGAACCCCAGTCGTGGCGGTCGCCGGAAGACGAGCCTGACCTCGGTCTGCGTCACGGGGAGCAGCTTGCCGGTGCGGATGAAGAACGGCACGCCCGCCCATCTCCAGTTCTCGATGTCGAGGCGGAGGGCGGCATACGTCTCCGTCTGCGAGTCGGGCGCGACACCGTCGATGTCGCGGTAGCCCGAGTGCTGCCCGCGCACGTAGTGGGCCGGGTCGGCCTCCTCGATAGCCCGGTAGAGCGCGACCTGGGACTCCTTCAGGGTCAAGGGATCCCCGCGCGACGGTGGCTCCGCCGCTGCGGCCGCCACCACCTGCATGAGGTGGTTGACGACGACGTCGCGCAGGGCACCGACCGGGTCGTAGAAGTGGCCGCGGTCCTCGACCCCGAAGTCCTCAGCCATGGTGATCTGCACGCAGTCGACGTACTGCCGGCTCCAGATCGGTTCGAGGATGGCGTTGGCGAAACGCAGCTGAAGGATCTCGCCGAGCCCCATCTTCCCCAGGTAGTGGTCGATCCGGAGCAGCTGGTCCTCGCGGATGTAGCTGTGCAGCTCCTCGGCGAGCGCCCGCGCCGACTGCCGGTCATGGCCGAAGGGCTTCTCCACGACAACCCGAGCGTCGTCGGAGAGGCCGGCCTCGGCAAGTCCCTTGACCACCCGACCGAACAGGAACGGCGGGATCTCGAGGTAGAACACCGGGGTATGCGCTCCGGCGATCGCCTTGCCCACCGCCGCATACGTGTCGGGCGAGTTGAAATCACCGCTGACATACGACAGCCGCGACACGAGCCGGTCGAAGACTGACGGGTCGAGCGTCTCCCCCGTGGCCTCGATCGAGGTCCGGGCGCGCTCGGTTAGCTGCTCGAGACTCCAGTCGTCGACGGCCACGCCGACGATCGGACAGTTGAGCAGCCCGCGGCGCTCCAGCCGGTACAGCGACCTGAAGGTCATGACACGGGCGAGGTCGCCCGTGATGCCGAAGACGACGAGCGCGTCCGCGTGCTTGTGCTCGGTGGTCGGTGTCGAGGTCATCAGATTCGTCCTCCGTCATGGCACGGGCGGCCACACCTACGGCGCTGGCCGCTCGCCCCGGTCTCTGCGCACGGTCTCACCCTCACGACGATGTCCGACGTCGCCGGTTCGTGCGTCATCCGCCCCGGATGAATTCGAGGGCGCGCGACGCAGCGTGCGGCGGGTTCTCCCCGGCCGGAGAGCGGCTCAGGTGACCGGCGAGCCGACGAAGCCACGGCGATGCGCCGTGATCGCCTCGAGCAGCACCATCTCCCGCTCCGAGGCCCCGTCCTCGGCCGTTCCGCGGACGAGTCGGGACCGCAGCAGGGCGAGGTCGCTCGCGCTGTCCTGGAACGCGTCCATCGAGCGCCTCGCCGGACGGCCACCGTTCTGCCCGGCCCAGGCCCGCGCGGCGCGGCGCAGCCGAAGGTTCGAGAGCATCGCGACCTCGGCGTGGGTGAGCCACCCGGCGTCCGCGTACGGCGACAGGTACTGCCCGATGAGGCGGCCCTCGCGACGCCGGAGCCAGAAGAGGAATCCGATGAAGGCGAGGAAGATCGGCACCTGGTAGGTCACGTACGCCGCGAAGAACCCGTCCAGGCCGGCCAGGGCGGAGAAGTTCCAGGCGGCATGGAGCAGCATCGCGCACACCCATCCGGTGAGGATCGCCACGACGCGCACGACCGGGCGCCGCGCGGTCACGGCGATGCCGATGCCGATGCCGGTGAGCGAGGTGAAGAGCGGGTGCCCGAAGGGGCCCATGAGCCCGCGGACGAGGAATGTCGACGTGAGACCCTCGCTGCCGTACTCGTTGTAGGCCTGCCCGAGGTAGAGGATGTTCTCGCTGAAGGCGAAGCCCGCACCGATGAGACCGGCGTAGACGATGCCGTCGATGATGCCGTCGAACTCGCGGCGTCGGAGCAGGTAGATGAGCAGGATGCCCAGTCCCTTGAGGGTCTCCTCGGTGATCGGCGCCAGGTAGACCGCGCCCGTCGCGAGCGGGTCGGTCCACCGTGCCTCGACGAGGAGCTTGAGCCCGAAGGTGTTGAGGAAGAAGGCGCCGACGACGGCGACCAGGGCTCCCCACAAGAAGGCGAAGAYGATGTAGCGCACCGGCTCTGCCTCGTACCGGTCGAGCCAGAGGAACGTCGGCACGATGACGAGCAGCGGGATGACGGCCATCAGCACCGACGTGGTGAGCGTCTGCGTCGTCAGCCGCTCACCGAGGATGCCGAGCAGGATGAGCAGGCMCACGAGGAAGAGGGAGGCCGCGACGCCGATCGTCAGCGCCGTGCGCAGCATCGGCCGCCGGGTCGGGTTGCGCACCGAACTCCATTGCTGCGTGGGCCCGTCCGGGTTTGCCCCCGGACCTGGTGTCGTCACGTCCCCTGAAGTCATGAGGGCAGGCTAGTGCAGGGGCGCTCCCCCGCACCCGGACGTGCGCCCGCGCGACGCGGGTGGCCCCGTCGCCCTCAGCCTCTATGGTGGAGCGGTGAGCGACACCAACCACCGAGCCATCGCCGACCGGATCATCTGGATCGACTGCGAGATGACGGGACTGTCCCTGAAGTCCGACGCCCTGGTGGAGGTGGCTGCCCTCGTCACGGACTTCGAGCTCAACCAGCTCGGCGACGGCATCGACGTCGTCGTCAAGCCACCGGCCGAGGCGCTCGAGCAGATGGACGACTTCGTCCGTGACATGCACACCACCTCCGGCCTCATCACCGAGCTCGACTCCGGGGTGACACTGCAGGAGGCCGAGCACATCGTCCTCGACTACGTCCGCACGTTCGTCCCCGAGCCGCGCAAGGCCCCGCTCGGCGGCAACACGGTGGCCACCGACCGGGGGTTCCTCTCGCGGGACATGCCCGTGCTGGAGTCCTACCTGCACTACCGGATCATCGACGTCAGCTCGATCAAGGAGCTGTCGCGCCGCTGGTACCCCCGCGTCTACTTCAACGCGCCCAAGAAGTCCGGCGGCCACCGAGCCCTGGCCGACATCCGCGAGTCGATCGCCGAGCTGCGCTACTACCGCCAGGCCGTCTTCGTCCCGCAACCGGGCCCCGACAGCGCCACCGCGAAGGCGCTCGCGACGCCCCACGTCATCGAGCACTGACCCGTCCGCCCCGCCGGACGGCATACGACCACCGAGGGCGTATGCCGTC
>NZ_JBFULD010000054.1:0-16367 GCF_056400505.1 Terrabacter sp. P5_B1 | reverse complement strand
CGCGGCGGTAGCGGCGGCACCGGCTACCGCGGCAGGAAGGACGCGGGTGCGGACCCGGCCGCCGTCGGGGGCAGCCATGGCTCCGCGCGCTGCGCGTCCGGCTGCGACGTCTGCCAGCACGTCGGAGACCTCCTGCATCGCGGGACGGTCCGCGGGGGCGGCGGCCAGCATCGCGAGCAGGACCTGGGTCAGCGGCCCGTCCGACGGGGGGTTGATCGAGCCGGAGGCGACCCGGTGCAGCAGGGCCATGGCGTTCTCACCGGTGCCGAACGGAGGAGCACCCTCGACGGCGGCGTACAGCGTCGCACCGAGCGAGAAGACGTCCGAAGCGGCAGTCGACGACGTGCCACGGGCGACTTCCGGCGCGATGTAGGCAGGTGTGCCGGTGACCATGCCGGTCGAGGTGAGCGACGCGTCCCCGAGGGCGTGTGAGATGCCGAAGTCGGTGATGCGGGCCGTGCCGTCGTCGGCGACGAGGACGTTGCCCGGCTTGACGTCGCGGTGCACGATGTCGGCGCGGTGTGCAGCCGCGAGGGCCGCTGCCAGCTCGCTGCCGATCCGGGCGACCTCGCGGGCCGGCAGCGGACCGCGCTCCGTCAGGACGGCCTGCAGGCTGCGTGACGGGAGGTACTGCATGACGAGGCAGGGTTGACCCTCGTGGTCCACGACGTCGAAGACCGGGACGGCGTTCGGATGGTGCAGGCGGGCCGTGATGCGGGCTTCACGCATGGCGCGATCGTGGGCGACGCGAGCCTCGGCCTCGGGCAGGCCGACCGGGGAGAGCAGCTGCTTGACGGCCACGGCGCGGTTGAGTCGCTCGTCCCAGGCGAGCCACACGTGCCCCATGCCCCCGGAGCCGATCCGGTTCATCAGCCGGTAGCGCCCGGCGATGACGGTGTGCCGTGCTTCGGCCATCGTCGTCTCCCTCCGGTGCGTGACTTGTCGACCCCGTTCGCGAGGGCCGAGGTCCGGGTGGGTCGTACCCAGACCGGCGCCCCATGCTGCCATTGCGACCGGAATGCGATCGAACCGGCCCGATCCGGTGCGGCGGACCCGTGCACTGGGTACGCGAGGATCATGGCACCAGCAGACAACCCCTCCCACACCCGCGCTCGCGCCACCCAGGAGAGCGGTGACGACCGAAGCCGCGCCACCCAGTCCTCGGAGCCCGAGAGCCCGGCAGACCTCCCACGCTCCTCGCTCGTCGCCGTGCTCAAGCGCGCGCGTGGCGAGTTCAAGCGCGACAACCTCACGGACCTCGCGGCGTCGCTGACCTACTACGGGGTGCTCTCCATCGCCCCGGCGCTCGTCGTGCTCGTCGCCGCTCTCGGCCTGCTGGGACGCGATGCGACCGCCCAGGTCGTCAACCAGGTCCAGGCGATCGCGCCCGGGTCCAGCGCGGAGTTCGTGCGGACGCTGATTGGGCAGGCCCAGGCGAACAAGTCCGGCGCGGGTCTGGGCGCGGTGTTCGGACTGCTCATCGCGCTGTGGTCGGCCTCGGGCTACGTCTCGGCGTTCATGCGGGCCTCGAACGTCATCTACGACATCCCGGAGGGGCGGCCGATCTGGAAGACCGTGCCGATCCGGGTCGGAGTGACCCTGCTGGCCGTCGTCGTCATGATCATCAGCGCCGTCATCGTCGTGGTCAGCGGTCCGGTCGCGGAGCAGGTCGGCGGGCTGGTCGGCGCGGGCGACACGGCCGTCCTCGTGTGGGGAGTGCTCAAGTGGCCCGTCCTCCTCGTGCTCGTCTCGGTCCTCTTCGCCGTCCTCTTCTGGGCCAGCCCCAACGCGAAGCAGGGCGGAGTCAAGTGGGTGAGCCCCGGCGGTGTCATCGCCGTCTTGATCTGGCTGATCGTCTCGGGCCTCTTCGCGCTCTACGTGGCCTACTTCTCGTCGTACAACAAGACCTACGGCTCACTGGCCGGCGTCGTCGTGTTCCTCGTCTGGCTCTGGCTGACGAACCTCGCGATCCTGCTCGGCGCCGAGGTCAATGCCGAGCTCGACCGCAGCAGGGCGATTGCGGAGGGTGTGCCCGAGGACCTCGAGCCCTTCGCCGAGCCCCGTGACACGCACGCCATGGACGACGTCGACAAGCGTGCCGTCGCCGAGGCGTCCGAGCGCCGGTCGGACTGACGCCCCCGCCTGCAGGGTGTTGGCCGTGGGAAACGACGCGCCGGGCCCTGCTCGGTGAAGGGACGTCCAGCATGGGCGAGGAATCATGAGCCAATGGCGAGACGACACGAGGCTGCGCGTGCAGGCGCTGCGCCGGGCCTTGCGGCAGGCCGGTCCCGAACGTGACGCGCTCCTCCTGCTCGTCAAGGCCGCGATCGCGACGGTGCTCGCCTGGCAGTTCGCCGTGCGGGTGCTCGACAGCCCGGTGCCGTTCTACGCGCCGATGGCGGCCCTGCTCGTCGTCGACCGGACGATGGTGCGCTCGCTGGCGGCCAGCGCCCAACGCATCGCCGCCGTCGTGCTGGGCCTCGGCGTCGCCTGGGTCGTCGCGTCCGTCTTCGGCGTCTGGTGGTGGACGATGTTTCCCGTCATCCTCGTCGCCCTCGTCATCGGCCGGTGGTCGCGGCTCGGAGACCACGGCATCCAGGTGCCTGCCATGGTGCTGCTGTCACTCATCACGGCCCAGGGGACGAACGCGCAGTTCACCTCCCTGACGATCGTCGAGACCGTCGCAGGCGGCGTCATCGGGGTGGCCACGAACGCGATCGTGTTCGCCCCTCTGCACCTGACGAAGCCGCGCCAGCGGGTGTCGGCGCTGGCTCGGCAGGTGCGTGAGCTCCTCGATGAGATGGCGCGGGGACTGAGGGACGGCTTGGACGCCGAGACCGCCGGTCGGTGGTACAGCCGCGGCACCGAGATCGCCGACAAGGCCCCCTACGTGCTGGAGGACATCCGCACCGGCCGCGAGAGCATGCGCTTCAACATCCGCGACAACATCCGCCCCGCCGACGTGGACTGGGAGGGGTACGAGCACACGGTCACGTCCCTGCGGCGCACGTTGTGGCAGGTCACCGGCATCGCCCGGACGCTCGTCGACGCCGCGGACGAGCGGCGTCACCAACCGACCCCGACCGACTCCTTCCTGGCGGAGTATGCCGATGCCCTCGCCGGGCTGGCCGTGGCGGTGTCGCAGTTCGGACGTCACGACGAGAGGGCGACGGCCGCCTTCGACGCGGGGGTCGCGGACGCGTTCGACGTCCTGACGAGGCTGCGGGAGGAGGTGCGCACGACGCCGCTGGAGGTCCCCGACGAGTGGCCCGTCTACGGCTCGCTCATCAGCGACTCCCTGCGTGCCCTGGCCGAGCTCGAGGCCGCCCGGGAGTCGGCCGTCGTCCCCACGGAGACAGGTGCTCTGCGCCTGCCCCCGACCGCTTCGCCCGTCTGGGTGCGCCTGCGCGGCCAGGGGCGCGCCGGTCGGTGAAGGCCACCGCGTAACCTACCGAGCGGCCTCGTCGTTCCCACACCGCGCCCGCGAGGCGTGCCCAGCGCGGTATCCCTGCGACTGGTGAGGGGTCAGGGGCTCACCACGCGACCGTCTGCCGGCGAAAGGAGCCTCCGTGCGCGAACCGACCCAGCGTCCCGGCCCGTCCGCGAGCCCGCCGGCGACGCACTCCCAGTGCTGGACCTGGCCCGCCGCGCAGCACCAGATGTCGAGAAGGGGCCTGGGTGTGGGCCGCTGCCGTCAGCGACGACTCCGGCTCGCGCGCTGCTCGCCCGTGAACGGCGGCCGGGAGCACGGGTCGCGACCACCCGCCTGAGGTGGGCGCCGCGGCCCGGACGATGTCGGCGACGACGCGGACGGCATACGTGGTTAGGTGTTCGCATGCGCGTGACTCACCTCGGACATGCCTGCCTCCTCGTCGAGACCGCCGACCGCCGCATCCTCATCGACCCGGGCAGCTTCTCGGCCGGCTTCGAGGACCTCACCGGACTCGACGTGGTCCTCGTGACCCACAACCACGCAGACCACTTCGATCCGGACCGGGTCGGCGCGCTGATCCGCTCCAACCCGTCCGTGACGGTCCACACCGACCCACTGACGGCCGACAAGCTGCGCGAGGAGGGTCTGGCCGCGATCCCGTCACGCCAGGGTGAGGACTTCACCATCGGAGACGTCACGGTGACCCCGGTCGGCGAGCTGCACGCCTTCAACCACGCGGCCATGCCGCTCATCCCGAACGTCGGCGTCGTCCTTCGGACCGACGGCGAGCCGTCGCTCTTCCACCCGGGTGACGCCTACGACGGCGAGCCCGGGCAGGTCGACGTCCTCGCCCACCCGCTCAGCGCGCCCTGGGCCGCGAGCCGCGACTCCATCGCCTTCGTCGGACGCATCGCCCCGAAGGTGTTCATCCCGATCCACGACGCCCTGCTCAGCGACGTCGGGCACCGGATGTACTCCGGCCACATCGAGCAGTTCTCCGGCGTCGAGGGCCTCACGTACGTCCCGCTGCGGGACGCCGAGTCCGCGACGTTCTGAGACCAGGTCCCGGGGGAGTGCCGTGAGCGAAATCCTGGATCTCCCTGCCCCGCAGGGAGGTCCGGCTGAAGGACCCGCCATCGCCATGCGCGGGCTCGGCAAGCGGTTCGGTGATCTCGTCGCCGTCAAGGGCCTCGACCTCGACGTGCCGCGTGGGTCGTTCTTCGGCCTCGTCGGGCCCAACGGTGCCGGCAAGACGACGACGCTCTCGATGGTCACGGGCCTGCTGCGTCCCGATGCTGGACAGGCGTTCGTCCTAGGCCGTGACGTGTGGTCGGACCCCCTCGCGGCCAAGCGCCTGCTCGGCGTGCTCCCCGACGGGCTCAGGCTCTTCGACCGGCTCACCGGTCTGCAGCTCATCACGTATGCCGGCCTGCTCCGTGGCATGTCCCGCGAGCTCGCGTCGGAGCGCGCCGGCGAGCTCGTGGCTGCGCTCGGCCTCACCGAGGCCGGGGGCAAGCTGGTCGTCGACTACTCGGCGGGCATGACCAAGAAGGTGACACTGGCCTCGGCGCTCGTCCACGCTCCGCGAGTGCTGGTGCTCGACGAGCCGTTCGAGGCCGTCGACCCGATCTCGGCGGCGACGATCCGCCGCATCCTCACCGGTTTCGTCGAGTCCGGCGGCATCGTCGTCCTCTCGAGCCACGTCATGGACCTCGTCGAGCGCATCTGCACCCACGTCGCCGTCATCTCCGACGGGCTCGTCCTCGCCGCCGGCGAGCTCGACGTCGTCCGCGACGGTCGGTCGCTCGAGGAGCGGTTCGTCGACCTCGTCGGGGGGAGCACCGAGGTGGTGGGGCTGTCGTGGTTGCGCACCTCGTCCGACTGAAGCTGACCCTGCTGCGCAACATGTTCAGGCGCAGCCGGGCCCAGGCCATCGGCGCCGTCATCGGCATCGTCTACTTCGCGGTGCTCGTGTCCGGGCTGGCCGTCATCCTCGCGTCGTTTCGCGGGTCCCTCGATGCCGCACGCGTCGTGATCCCGCTCGCCGGGGCAGCGGGCATCGTGCTCTGGGCGGTCGTGCCGCTCTTCTCGTTCGGGTCGGACCCGACGCTCGACCCTGGTCGGTTCGCCACGTTCGCCGTCCCCCACCGGGAGCTGGCGGTCGGCCTGGTGGCGGCCGCACTCGTCGGCCTGCCTGCGATCGCCTCGTCGGTGCTCTCCGCCGGGGTCGTGGTCGCGTGGTCGCACACCCTGGCATCGACCGCGGTGGCCGTCGTCGCAACAGGCATCGGGCTCCTGACCGCCATCGTGACGAGCCGGTGGGTGTCCGCGATCATGACGCGTGCCATCTCGAGCCGTCGTGGCCGTGACGCCATCGCCGTGCTCGGCCTGCTGCTGCTCGTCGTCGTCGGACCGGCCGTCTCCGTCGTCGCGAACCTCGGCGCCGGCCTGCGCGACCTCATCCCTGCCGTGGCGCGTGTCGTCGCATGGTCGCCCTTGGGCTGGGCCTGGGCCGCACCGGGCGACGTGGCTGCCGGCGACGTCGGTGTCGGGCTCGTGCGGCTGACCCTGGCTGCGGGGCTGCTCGTGGCGGTCTTCCGGCTGTGGTCGACGGTGCTCCGGGGCGAGGTCGAGAACCCCCGGGCCGTGTCACGATCCGACTCGGGCGCGTCGATGGGCGACGACCTGGGCCTGCTCGCCCGACTGCCGGGGACGCCTGTCGGCGCCGTGGCTGCGCGGGTGCTGACCTACTGGCGTCGCGACCCGCGCTTCCAGGTCAGCATCGTCATGACGCCGCTGGTCCCGCTTGCGCTGCTCATCCCGTTCTCCACGAACGGTGTCGGGTGGGCGCCGCTGCTCATGGGCCCGCTCGTCGCCTTCCTCCTGGGCTGGAGCGAGCACAACGCGGTGGCCTACGAGTCCGATGCCCTCTGGCTGCACATCGTCTGTGGCACGTCCGGACGCGACGATCGGCGGGGGCGGCTCGTGCCCGTCACCGTGCTTGCGGCCGTCCTCGTGCCGATGTACGTGCTCGTCGGAGTCGGGGTCGCCGACCGCTGGGACCTCCTGCCGGCGGTGCTCGGCCTGTCGGTGTCCCTGCTCGGAGCCGGGTATGCCGTGTCGAGCGTCATGAGCATCGGTTTGCCCTACCCTGTCCCGCAGGCGGGCGAGAGCCCGTTCAGCGCGCCTCCGGGCGCGGCGGGGATCACCATCGCCGCGCAGTCGATCGCCGGCCTTGGCACCGTCGTGCTCGCCGCACCGACAATCCTGCTCGCGTGGTGTGCCTGGCAGGGGTCGGCCGCAGCCGACTGGGGCGCCTGCCCCGTGGGACTCGTTCTCGGCGTCGGCGCCGCCATCACCGGCGTCGCCGCGGGCGCTCGTCTCCACGACCGGCGGGCCCCCGAGCTGCTGTCGACGCTGCGTCGCACGTAGGCATTCGCTCGAAGATCTGATTACTCTGCGCACGGTCCACCGACGACCTACTCTTACGGTGTGTAGTAGATCTGCGCCGGGCAGGAGAACTCACAGCTTCGTGCTACCGGAGGCCAGAGATGATCACCCAGTTGCTCGCCCTGTCCACACCAGTTCCCGCAGGGCCGGTCGTCCAGTGGGGATGGGTGACGATCACCGTTGCCAATCTCGTGGTCATCCTTGCGATGATCCTCGTCTTCGCGCTCGCGCTCCTGCTGCCGTTCCCCGAACCGCGTGAGGACGAGGACCGATGAGCCGATCCTCGACGCCGGACCCCTCCCTGGTGCCTCAGCCCGGCGCTAGCCGCGGAAGGGACACCTGGACCGCAGCCCTGACCCGATGGGTCGAGGGTCTCGTGCCCAAGGGGCAGTGGCTGCCCGATCGGCAGCCGGTCTATGTCGCCTCCTGGATCTACGTCTTCGGCGTCGCGTGCCTTGCCAGCCTCGTGGTCATCATCGTCTCGGGCCTCGTGCTGACACTGGGCGGCGTGACGTGGTGGCACTCGAGCACGGTGGGGCACTTCGTCAACTCCGTGCACCTGTGGAGCGTCGAGCTGTTCTTCGCCACCATGGTCATTCACCTGTGGGGCAAGTTCTTCATGGCGTCCTGGCGCGGCGACCGCGGACTCACCTGGGCGACAGGCGCGCTCGCCTTCTTCGGCTCGCTGGGGACGGCGTTCACGGGCTACCTGATCCAGACCAACTTCGACTCGCAGTGGATCTCGACCCAGGCCAAGGACGGACTCAACGCCGCCGGAATCGGTGCCTACTTCAACGTCATGAACCTCGGGCAGATGGTGCTGTGGCACGTCTCGCTGCTCCCACTCGTCGTCGGCGGGATCGTCGTCGTGCACGTCGTGCTCGTGCGACGCCGCGGCGTGGCACCGCCGATCGGTGCAGCGGACCCGACGACCTCGCGCCCTGCTCCCGAACCGGGGTCCACGTTCGGGGCGCCGGGACCCGAGGTGACGCGCAGGGAGCCGGACTCGGTGAGGACCGTCGGCTCGAGCCAGGGGCCGGGGGCATGAGCCGCGGCACCGGTGGGTGGGGACCCACGCCCGACTCGCACGCGTTCCCCACGCGGCGCTACGACCTCGTCAAGGAGTTCGTCGTCGCACTGGGTGTGGTCACCCTGCTCTCCGTCGTCGCAGCCCTCGTCTTCTCGTCCCCGGACGGTCCCGCGATCTCTCTGCAGCAGTGGGCGCGTCAGGCGCCGGCCGATGTCGTTGCCACCGCGGCCGGTGAGCTGGCGGGCACCACGACGAGCGCTGGCTACGGCCCGCCCTACAACACTGCAGGTGAGGGTCAGAGCCTCGGTCCGGTCAACCTCCAGAAGCTGCCGGGAGTGACCCAGCCGGCCGACTCCGCCAAGGACTTCGTCCTCGACCCGGTGCGGAGCCTCGTCGGCGACACCGCGGCCGCAACGGCCCTGCGTGTCTGGGACAGCGCGTCCGCGGACCAGCAGCAGGCCTGGGCGACGGCATACTCGGACGCACTCGCGAAGGCGCCTGACGGTGACCCTGCGAAGGTCGCGGCAGGCGACTACGGTCCCGTCCCGGTCATCGCGGCTGCCGAGCTGCGTCTGGCCGACAGTGGGGCTCTCGAGGGTCTGCTCACGTCCCGGACGAGCTTCTTCGGTGTCGACAGCACCAAGGCACTGCTCCTGCTGGCCGACGGGACACACCTCGAGGACGCGGCGCGCGCCCAGAACCTCGGTGGCGACCAGTGGGGCATCATGAACGAGACGGGCAACTATCCGGGCCAACCGTGGCTGTGGCTGTATTCCCTGTGGTACCAGGTCCCCCCGTTCTCCACCTCGGACAACGCGGACATCGGCGTCTGGGCGCTGATGGTCCTGCTCAGCATCGGCTTCATCTGCATCCCCTGGATACCGGGTCTGCGCACGTTGCCGCGACACCTGGGGGTCCACCGACTCGTGTGGCGCACGCAGCGGCGATGACCGCAGGTCCGCGGACAGGCCCGGGTACGTGCCGGGCCTGTCTGCGCAGGGAGGTCAGGCCAGGTCGACGGCCAGGTGGGCGGCGCCGATGATGCCCGCCTGGTTGCGCAGCTGGGCCGGGACGATCGGGCAGCGCAGCTTCAGCTGCGGCAGGAAGTCGTCGCTGTCCTTGGAGATCCCGCCGCCGACGATGATGAGGTCGGGCGAGAAGAGCTTCTCGATGGTGTCGTAGTAGGTCTGCAGGCGCTCGGCGTACTCGTCCCACGACAACCCCTCGGCATCCTTGGCCGACGACGCCGCCCGGTCCTCCGCGTCGTAGCCGTCGATCTCGAGGTGACCCAGCTCCGAGTTCGGCACGAGGCGACCGTCCTGGATGATGGCGCTGCCGATGCCGGTCCCCAGGGTGGTCAGGATGACCAGGCCCTGCACGCCCTTGGCGGCGCCGTAGTACATCTCGGCGAGGCCGGCCGCGTCGGCGTCGTTGAGCACGGTCACCGCGCGACCGGTGTGCTCCTTGATGAGGGCCTCGGCGTCGGTGTCGATCCACGAGGGGTCGATGTTGGCGGCCGAGAGGACGGTGCCGCGGATCACGACGGCCGGGATGGTGACGCCGATGGGGGAGTCGCCCGTCACGTCGGCGAAGTGGTCGACGATCTGGTCGACGACCGCAGCCACGGCGTCGGGGGTGGCCGGCTTGGGCGTCAGGATCTTGAACCGTTTGCCGGCGAGGTCACCCGCCTTGAGGTCGACGGGCGCGCCCTTGATGCCGCTGCCGCCGATGTCGATGCCGAGGGGCTTGCCGTGCTTGGCCATGGTCCATGCTTCCTTGTCGAGGACGTGGTCGAGGGTCAGGTGCTGCTGGTGGGGCGTGGGGTGGTGCTACGTGGGGGAGCGACCGTCGCGCGCCCGGGCGGTCGGCTCAGGCTGCGTCGTCCTCGGGGAGAGTGAGGATCTCGTTGCCGTCGTCGGTGATGACGATCGTGTGCTCGAACTGGGCCGAGCGCTTGCGGTCGCGGGTGACGACGGTCCAGCGGTCGTCCCACATCTCCCACTCGTGGGTGCCGAGGTTGAGCATCGGCTCGACGGTGAACGTCATCCCGGGCTCGATGACGGTGTCGGAGTGGGGCGCCGCGTCGTAGTGAGGGACGATGAGGCCGGAGTGGAACTCGAGCCCGATGCCGTGCCCGGTGAAGTCGCGCACGACGCCGTAGCCGAAGCGCTTGGCGTAGCTCTCGATGACGCGGCCGATGACGTTGATCTCGCGCCCCGGACGGGCCGCGCGGATGCCGCGCATCATGGCCTCGTGCGTGCGCTCGACAAGCAGGCGCGACTCCTCGTCGACGTCGCCGACGAGGTAGGTGGCGTCCGTGTCGCCGTGGACGCCGTGGATGTATGCCGTCACGTCGATGTTGACGATGTCGCCGTCCTCGAGAGGACGGGCGTCGGGGATGCCGTGGCAGATGACCTCGTTGACGCTCGTGCAAACGGACTTGGGGAAGCCCTTGTAGCCGAGGGGTGACGGGTAGGCGCCGTGGTCGAGCATGTACTCGTGGGCGACGGCGTCGAGCTCGTCGGTGGTGACACCGGGAGCGATGGCCCTGGCGGCCTCGACCATGGCCGTCGCCGCGATGCGTGACGCGATCCGCATCTTCTCGATGGTCTCCGCGTCCTTGAGGTGCACGTCGCCGTCCTCGCGCGGCTGGGGCACGTCGACGTAGTGCGGGCGCTCGATGGCGGCAGGGACGGGTCGGCGGGGACTGAGGGCGTGGGGCGACACCTGCGGCTGGAGCAACGGCATACGGTGGAGTCTAGGTCGTCAACGGGTGCCGTCCACGCGTCGCGTTCATGACGCGGACCTGCCCGCGACGGGTGAGAAGTCCGCAGGAGTCCGAGGAGAGAAGGAGTGCGCACGTGAGCTTCTGGTACAACGTCGACACGGGTCAGGTCGAGACCGATGACAACCGCAGCCGGGGCGAGCAGGTGCTCGGCCCGTACGCCACCGAGGCGGAGGCGCGGGCAGCGCTCGACACCGCCCACAAGAAGACCGAGCAGTGGGACTCCGAGGATCGTGACTGGAACGAGCGCGGGCGCTCGGCGTCGGGTGACGGCGACGCCTGAGCGAGCGCGTCAGCACCATCTGCGCACCGCGCCCATCCGGTCCCGACCGGGTGGGCGCCGGCGCGTCAGGACTCGAACGAGTGCTCGGTGTCCGGGAAGGCGCCGGACTCGACGTCGGCCGCATACGCCCGCGCGGCATCGAGCAATGTGCCGCGCAGATCGGCGTACTTCTTGACGAACCGCGGCGCCCTGCCGCTGCGCAGGCCGGCGAAGTCGCTCCACACGAGCACCTGGGCGTCGGTGCCGTTGCCGGCGCCGATGCCGATCGTCGGGATGCTCAGCGTCTCCGTGACGCGGGCGGCGACCGGCGCCGGGACCATCTCGAGCACCACGGCGAACGCCCCGGCGTCCTGCAGGGCCCGCGCCTCGTCGACGAGGGCGTCGGCGGCGTCGCCCCGGCCCTGCACGCGGTAGCCGCCGAGCTGGTGCTCGCTCTGCGGAGTGAACCCGAGGTGGGCCATGACGGGGATGCCCGCGCCGGTCAGCGCCGCGACGAGCGGGACCATGGCCGTGCCG
The DNA here is from genome assembly GCF_056400505.1 of Terrabacter sp. P5_B1. Taxonomy (NCBI): domain Bacteria; kingdom Bacillati; phylum Actinomycetota; class Actinomycetes; order Micrococcales; family Intrasporangiaceae; genus Terrabacter; species Terrabacter sp. P5_B1. The sequence continues at coordinate 4,870 of NZ_JBFULD010000054.1, read as the reverse complement.
CCCTCGAGCTTGACCCCGTGGGCGAGCCCCTCCTTCATGAGGCGCACGGCGCTCGCGAAGCCCTGCTCCACCGAGCCGCCGTAGGAGCCGAACGGCATGTCGGCCACGACGAGGGCTCGTCGGGCGGACGACGAGACCGCGCGGACGAGCGGGATCATCTCGTCGAGCGTGACGGGCACCGTCGTCTCGTAGCCGTAGACGTTGTTGCCGGCCGAGTCACCGACGAGCAGGACGGGGATGCCGGCCTCGTCGAAGATCTGGGCGGCATACATGTCGTATGCCGTGAGCATCGCCCACTTGCGCCCCTCGGCCTTCATGGCGTGCAGGTGGGGGATGCGCACCTTGCGGGGTGACGGAGCGTTCGCGGCGGTCGCCGCCTGGGCGTCCTTGCCCCGGCTGCCGGAACCATAGGGACTTTGCTCCTCGGGGGCGTCTGTGCTCATCTCGGGAGCATATCCGGGCACCCGGTGGCGTATTCGTGTGCGCGGACGTCCCCTGTCGTGGTGGCTGAGGCTTATCTGGTCAGGACCCTAAAGCCAAGACTTTTGAAGAGGTCCTTTACGAAGATTTTACGTTTCCGGCATTCGGCCGCCCTGTGGCACAAGTTTTTTCGAATGTTCTGTGACTGGGCGCCACATTGTCTGTGATGTGTGCTGTGATACGCGAGGTGCCGATTACGGCGCTCAGGACCCAGGAGGACTCATCTTGAACAAGCGTCAATGGAGGGCTGCATCAGGGTTGGCCGTGGGGGCGCTCGTCGTCACCGGCCTCGCCGCTCCTATGCAGGCTCAGGCAACGCCCGTTGCCAAGGCCCCGGTGAGCGGCGACCCCGCTGCAGCCCAGGCCTCCCAGCCGGACAACCTGCCCAACCCGCTCGCCGAGGCGCAGACGGCCGAGCGCAAGGATGCGGTCGCCAAGCTCCTCAAGGGTGAGGCGACGACCAAGACCATCAATGGCAACCGCGTCATCGAGGTCAAGGGAAAGGGCAAGGACGGAAAGCCGGCCAAGTCCAAGTACGTCAACTACCCGGTCGACCGTGAGGAGGACATCTTCACGATCCTCACCGACTTCGGTGACAAGACGATGGCCGGCCAGGCGACAGCCCCGGGTCCGGTGCACAACCAGATCGCGGCGCCCGACCGCAAGTGGGACGGCAACAGCACCGACGACAACTCGACGTACTGGCTGGGGGACTTCAACCGCCAGCACTACATGGACATGATGTTCGGCAGCGGCGAGTCGTTCAAGGACTTCTACCTCAAGCTGTCCAATGGCCGCTTCCTCGCCAAGGGCGACGTCTCCGACTGGGTGAAGGTCCCCTACAACGAGGCGCGTTACGGCTCCAACTCCGTCCCGCAGTCCAACGGCTACTGGGCCTACATCAACGACACTGCGCAGGCCTGGTACGCCGACCAGAAGGCTCAGGGCAAGACGACGGAGCAGATCCGCGCCTACCTCCAGCAGTTCGACAAGGTCGACCGCTACGACTCCCAGGGCGACGGCGTCTACAACCGCCCCGACGGCTACATCGACCACTTCCAGGCGATCCACGCCGGTGAGGGCGAGGAGGCCGGTGGCGGCGCACAGGGCACCGACGCGATCTGGTCGCACCGCTGGTACGTCAACTCCACCGGTGCCGGCAAGGTCGGCCCGGACGGCAACAAGCTCGGCGGCATCCAGATCGGTGACACCGGCATCTGGATCGGCGACTACACGACCGAGCCCGAGAACGGCGGCCTCGGTGTCTTCGCCCACGAGTTCGGCCACGACCTCGGCCTGCCCGACCTCTACGACACCGCGGGTGGCGACAACAGCACCGCCTTCTGGACGCTGATGAGCGGCGGCTCGTGGCTGAACCACGGCACCGACTCCATCGGCACCACGCCGGGCTACATGGGCCCGTGGGAGAAGCTCCAGCTCGGATGGCTCGACCACAAGGTCGTCCCGTTCGGCACGGACACCACGGTCAAGCTGAGCCAGGCCGACCTCTCCACGAAGAGCGACTCGGTCCAGGCGCTCGTCGTCCCGCTCCCCGCGCGCACCGTCACCACGAAGCGCAACACCCCGCACTCCGGCAAGGCAGAGTGGTGGAGCGGTTACGGCGACAACCTCAGCTCGACCCTGTCCCGACCGGTCGACCTGACCGGCGCCAAGACGTCGGCGTCGATCAGCGCCTTCGTCCAGGGCAACCTCGAGCAGGACTACGACTACATGTACGGCGAGGTGTCGACCGACAACGGCGCCACGTGGACCCAGGTCGGCTCGCCGGTCAACGGTGTCTTCGGCTGGACCCAGAAGTCGTGGGACCTCTCGGCCTACAAGGGCCAGACCGTCCAGTTCCGCTTCCGCGTCGCGACCGACGGCGGCGTCTCGAGCGAGGCGTTCGTCGACGACATCGCCGTCAGCACCGACGGTGTGGCCGGACCGGTCGATGACGTCGAGTCCGGCGCCGGTGCGTGGGTCGCCAAGGGCGGCTTCGCCGTCACCAACGGCACCACGTCCAAGCAGGTGCAGGACTTCTACTTCGCCGAGAACCGCACCTACAGCGGCTACGACCAGACGCTCAAGACCGGCCCGTACAACTTCGGCTGGAGCAACAGCAAGCCGGACTGGGTGGAGCGCTTCCCCTACCAGAACGGCATGCTCGTCTGGTTCGCCAACGGTGAGTACGGCGACAACAACACCTCGGCTCACCCGGGTGGCGGCGAGGTCCTCCCGGTCGATGCGCGACCGGCGCCGATCATGCTGAACAACGCCAACGGCACGCGCACGATGCTCGGCAACCGTCGCCAGCCGTTCGACGCCACGTTCGGACAGGAGAAGACCGACGCGGTGACCTTCCACCGCAACGGTGTCGCCACCAAGGTCCCGTCGCAGCCGGCGATCCCGACCTTCGACGACCGTGACCCGAACCGCTACTGGACCGCCGACAACCCGTGGGGGTCCACCAAGGTGGCCGGTTCCGGCACGACGATGACCGTTGCCAAGACCCGCCAGGGCGGCAACGAGCTCGAGGTGAACGTCCAGTTCAAGTGACGTCGTCACACTGGGCATGACCAGCGGGTCATGACCATGGAGGGGCCCCCGGGACACGTCCCGGGGGCCCTTCCCGTGCCCGCCACACGGCATACGACCGGGCCCTTCGCCCCGAAGATCGTGTGTCGCAACATCCGTGAAACAGCCATGCGGCAGGATCGACACATGAACCGTCAGGAAGAGTTCGTGCTGCGCACGATCGAAGAGCGCGACATCCGCTTCGTCCGTCTGTGGTTCACGGACGTCCTCGGCACGCTCAAGTCCGTTGCCGTGGCTCCGGCGGAGCTCGAAGGAGCGTTCGCCGAGGGGATCGGGTTCGACGGTTCGGCGATCGAGGGGTTCGCCCGCGTCTACGAGGCCGACATGCTGGCCAAGCCCGACCCGTCGACCTTCCAGATCCTGCCGTGGCGCGGCGACCCGCCCGGTACGGCGCGGATGTTCTGCGACCTGCAGCTCCCCGACGGCACGCCGAGCTTCGCCGACCCGCGGCACGTGCTCCAGCGGGCGCTCGGCAAGGCGGCCGACCTCGGCTTCACCTTCTACACCCACCCCGAGATCGAGTTCTTCCTGCTCGAGCAGGGACGCGACGCGCACGGACGCCCGACCCCGGTCGACGACGCCGGCTACTTCGACCACGTGCCGCACGGGACCGGGCACGACTTCCGCCGCGCCGCGATCACGATGCTCGAGAACATGGGCATCTCGGTCGAGTTCAGCCACCACGAGGGTGCCCCGGGCCAGAACGAGATCGACCTGCGCTATGCCGATGCCCTGAGCACGGCCGACAACATCCAGACCTTCCGGACGGTCGTCAAGGAGGTCGCCCTGACCCAGGGCATCTACGCGACCTTCATGCCCAAGCCGTTCTCCGAGCACCCGGGGTCGGGCATGCACACGCACCTGTCCCTCTTCGAGGGCGACTCCAACGCGTTCTTCGAGGCCGGGGCGCCCTACCAGCTGAGCAAGGTCGGTCGTCAGTTCATCGCCGGCCTGCTGCGCCACGGGGCCGAGATCGCGGCCGTCACCAACCAGTGGGTCAACTCCTACAAGCGACTGTGGGGCGGGGGAGAGGCGCCGGCCCACCTCACCTGGGGCCACAACAACCGTTCCGCGCTCGTGCGGGTGCCGATGCACAAGCCCAACAAGGGTCAGTCGACCCGCGTCGAGGTCCGTTCCCTCGACGCCGCCTGCAACCCCTACCTCGCCTTTGCGGTCCTGCTGGGCGCAGGCCTCAAGGGCATCGAGGAGGGCTACGAGCTGCCGCCCGAGACCGAGGACGACGTGTGGAGCCTCACGGACGGGGAGCGCCGCGCGATGGGCATCAAACCCCTGCCGTCGTCGCTGGGACGGGCCCTCGAGGTGATGGAGGAGAGCGAGCTCGTCGCCGACATCCTCGGCGAGCACGTCTTCGACTTCTTCCTGCGCAACAAGCGGCAGGAGTGGCTCGACTACCGCCACGAGGTCACCCGCTTCGAGCTCGACCGTTACCTGCCCCGTCTCTGACGGTCGGCCAGTCAGCCGAGCCACCCACCGGCACCTAGCGATTCGACGCCCATGTCATCACGCACCAGCACCACCGAAGGGGCCCTGGCCCGGCTCGGATTCGCCGATCCCGACCGGGCCGTCGGGCTCGTCGACGACCGGGCGCTRCTGCCCGTGCGCGCCGCTGTCGCCGGCGGCCAGCTCGACGACCTCGCCGCCGTCATGGGCGACACCGCCGACCCGGACCAGTGCCTGCTCGGGCTGGTGCGCGTGGCGGAGGCGCTCGGCCGCCTCGGCGACGCCCCGGACTGGGGGATCTCGGCCCTCGCGGCCGAGCTCGCGACGCCGGGGA
>NZ_JBFULD010000053.1:0-16448 GCF_056400505.1 Terrabacter sp. P5_B1 | reverse complement strand
CCTCGCACGCCGAGCGCCGTCGCCGGATCGAGGCAGGCGAGGCCGTCGTCGTCGGTCTCAACCAGTTCGAGACGACCGAGCCCAACCCGCTGACGGCCGACCTCGACACGGCGATCCAGACCGTGGACGCCGACGTGGAGCGGCACGCGTCCGAGGCCGTACGCCGGTGGCGCGAGACGCGCGACGCCGACCCCGAGCGCCGGGCGCGGGCGGCCGCCGCGATGGAGCGGCTGCGCGCCGACGCCGCTTCTGATACCAACCTCATGGCGGCCTCGCTCGAGTGCGCTCGCGCCGAGATCACGACGGGGGAGTGGGCCGCTGCCCTGCGCGAGCAGTTCGGCGAGTACCGCGCTCCCACCGGCGTCTCGGGCTCCGTGGGAGTCGGTTCGAGCGAGCCCGGCGACGCCCTCTCCCACGTCCGCGGGCTCGTGGCGCGCACCGGGGAGGAGCTGGGGGAGAAGCTGCGCATCCTCGTCGGCAAGCCCGGTCTCGACGGCCACAGCAACGGCGCCGAGCAGGTGGCCGTCCGCGCCCGCGACGCCGGTTTCGAGGTAGTCTACCAGGGCATCCGCCTCACGCCCCAGCAGATCGTCGCGGCCGCGGTGGCCGAGGACGTCCACCTCGTCGGGATCTCGATCCTCAGCGGCTCGCACATGGAGCTCGTGCCCGAGGTGCTCCACGGTCTGCGCGAGGCTGGGGCCGGTGACGTGCCCGTCATCGTCGGCGGCATCATCCCCGAGTCGGACGCGGCGGCGCTGCGGGCCGCCGGGGTCGCGATGGTCTTCACCCCCAAGGACTTCGGCCTCAACGACATCATGGGCGAGATGGTCGGTGTGATCCGCGCCGCACGTGGGCTCGTGCCGCTCGAGTCCGCGCCGGCCTGAGGGCGTAGCGTCGCGGGTATGAGCGACCTGCAGTGTGCCGCGCGCCTCGTCGTCGTCAACCCGCCGGGCCTCGCGGACATCGCGTGGCTCGCGTCGGCGATCCACCTCGAGAAGGTCCAGGCCGTGTATGCCGCCGACGACGTCCCCGACACGGGTCCCGTCGAGTCGCTGGCCGACGACCTCGGGGTCCCCTCCCACCTCGGTCACGGTGACCTGCACGACGGCTCGGCCGGGCTGGAGGAGCTCGTCGACCGGCACCGTGGCGAGACCGTCGTCGTCGTGCGCGGGGGCGACGACACCGAGCCCGTCCTGCTGCTCGTCGACGCGGACGGCGTGTCACGCCAGCCGATCGAGGGCCTGTCCTGACGCGCCACCCGGGCGGGGTCGCCCGCGCCGGGCACACGGCATACGCCCGTGGTGGGCTCAGAAGAGACGCGACTCCGCGTCGTCGATGCCCTTGAGGGCGTCGTAGTCGAGGACGACGCAGCGGATGCCGCGGTCCTCGGCGAGCGTGCGCGCCTGCGGCTTGATCTGCTGGGCGGCGAAGACCCCGGTGACCGGCGCGAGGTGCGGGTCGCGGTTCATCAGCTCGAGGTAGCGGGTCAGCTGTTCGACGCCGTCGATCTCGCCGCGGCGCTTGATCTCGACCGCGACGCTCGTGCCGCCCGAGTCCTTCGCGAGGATGTCGACCGGGCCGATGGCGGTCATGTACTCGCGCCGCACGAGCGACCAGCCGTGGCCGAGCGTGTGGATGTGCTCGGCGAGGAGCCTCTGCAGGTGGGCCTCGACACCGTCCTTGACGAGGCCCGGGTCGATGCCGAGCTCGTGCGCCGAGTCGTGGAGCACCTCGTGGATGTGGACGGTCAGGCGGTCCTCGCTCTTGGCGTGCTGGACGCGCCAGACGGCGACGACCCCCTCGGCGGCCTGGCCCTCGTCCGGTTCCCCCTCGGCCATCGTGCAGGGCGGGGACATCCAGTTGAGCGGCTTGTAGGAGCCGCCGTCGCTGTGGACGAGCACCGAGCCGTCGGCCTTGACGACGAGCAACCGGGTCGCGAGCGGGAGGTGGGCCGTGAGGCGCCCGTCGTAGTCGACGCTGCACCGGGCTATGACGAGACGCACCGGTCCACCCTAGAGGAGGTCGCGTGGGGAGCGTCACGCCCCGGGCGGGTGTGGGCGGCCCACACCCTCTGCGAGACTTTCGCCCATGGCTCGAGAGTTCACCAAGGTCGGCGTCATCGGACTCGGCACCATGGGTGCCGGCATCGTGGAGGTCTTCGCCCGTAACGGCATCGACGTCGTCGCGGTCGAGGTCAGCGACGAGGCGGTCGAGAAGGGCAGGGGCGTGCTCCAGCACTCGACCGACCGTGCCGTCTCCCGCGGCAAGCTGACGGGCGAGGACCAGGCGGCGCTCCACGACCGGGTGCAGTTCACGAGCGACATGGCCGATCTCAAGGAGTGTCAGCTCGTCGTCGAGGCCGTGCCCGAGCACCTCGACCTCAAGAAGGACATCTTCGCCAGGCTCGACGCGATCGTCTCCGACGACGCGATCCTCGCGACCAACACGAGCTCGCTGCCCGTGACCGAGATCGCCGTCGCCACGATCAATCCCAAGCGCGTCGTCGGCATGCACTTCTTCAACCCCGCGCCGGTGCTCCAGTTCGTCGAGGTCATCAAGACCGTCATCACGAGCGACGAGATCTTCGAGGAGGTCAAGGCGCTCGCGGAGCGGCTCGGCAAGAAGCCCGTCATCGTCGGCGACAAGGCCGGTTTCATCGCCAACGCCCTGCTCTTCGGCTACCTCAACCACGCCGTCGCGATGTTCGAGAGCAAGTACGCGACGCGCGAGGACATCGACGCCGCGATGAAGCTCGGTTGCGGCTACCCGATGGGCCCGCTCGCGCTGATGGACCTCATCGGGCTCGACACGGCCTACGAGATCCTCGACACGATGTACAAGCAGGGACGGGACCGCCTCCACGCGCCGAGCCCGATCATCAAGCAGATGGTCAGCGCGGGCCTGAAGGGCCGCAAGAGCGGTCGCGGCTTCTACACGTATGCCGACCCCGGCAGCTCGGCGGTCGTCGACGACGCGCTGACGCCCGCGGGCGCGGCCGCCTCCGCGGGCGGCACGCGGCCGGTCCGGACCGTCGGTGTCGTCGGCTCCGGCACGATGGCGACCGGGATGGTCGAGGTCTTCGCCAAGGCGGGCCTCGACGTCACCTTCGTGGCGCGCAGCGAGGTCAAGGTCGAGGCGGTGCGGTCCGCCCTCGCCAGGAGCCTCGAGAAGGCCGTCCAGCGCGGCAAGTCCACCGAGGAGCAGCGCGACGCGGCGCTCGCGCGAGTCCGCGGCAGCGTCCGTCTCGAGGACCTGGCCGACGTCGACCTCGTCGTCGAGGCCGTCGTCGAGGACCTCACGGTCAAGCGCGCCCTCTTCGAGAACCTCGACGAGATCTGCCGCCCCGGCGCGATCCTCGCGACGACGACGAGCTCGCTGCCCGTCGTCGAGTGCGCGGCCGCGACGAGGCGCCCGCAGGACGTCATCGGGATGCACTTCTTCAACCCGGCACAGGTCATGAAGCTCGTCGAGGTCGTGCACACGGTCTCGACGGCGGACGACGTGGTGGCCACCGTGCAGGCGCTGTGCGAGAGGGTGGGCAAGCACCCCGTGACGTGCGGCGACCGCGCCGGCTTCATCGTCAACGCCCTGCTCTTCCCCTACCTCAACGACGCCGTGAAGATGCTCGAGGCCAACTACTCGACGGCCGACGACATCGACACCGCGATGAAGACCGGCTGCGGCCTGCCGATGGGTCCGTTCGAGCTGCTCGACGTCGTGGGTCTCGACGTGTCGCTCGCCATCGAGCGCGAGCTCTACCTCGAGTTCCGCGAGCGCGGCTACGCGCCGGCCCCGTTGCTCGAGCACCTCGTCACGGCCGGCTACCTCGGGCGCAAGACGGGGCGCGGGTTCCGCACCTACGCCTGACACCTACGCTGGGTCCATGCCCTCGCGTCGTCGACCCAGCAAGCACGCGCGCGAGCACGTGCCGCTCGACGTGACGCGGATCCAGGGCGGCTCGACCCGCGAGGAGCCGTATGCCGGCATGCGCTGGACCGTGCGCTCCGTGAGCGGGGCCTCCGCCACGCGCGACTACCTGTGCCCGGGCTGCCAGCAGGACATCCCGCCCGGACTGCCGCATGTCGTCGTGTGGCCGGCCGAGGGCGTCGGCGGTCTCGGCGACCGCCGGCACTGGCACACCGGGTGCTGGCACCGCCGCGACGCCCGCCCGTCCGGCAACGCCTACCGCTGACGGATGCTCGCTGGCACACCGCCGTTCGACGTATCCGCGCGTCCCCTGTGGCCCTCGGCTACATCGAACCGCCGGGGGCAAGGGGGTCAGGCGTCGAGGAGCGGGGTGAGCTCGCGGGCGACGAGGCGCAGCGGGGCGGTGTCGCGCTGCGCCCGGGCCACCACGAGGGCTCCTTCCAGCGCGCAGAGCATGAGGGTCGAGAGGGTCTCGGCGCGCCGCCGGGTCCGGCCCATCGCCACGACCGCCTCGGTGATCGGCCGGCGCCAGGTCGCCAGGGCCGCCGAGGCCGCCTGTCGGACGGCCGGGTTGGTGTCGGCGCAGTCGACGACGGCGCCGGCGACCGGGCAGCCCCGCTCGAAGTCGCGCGCGCGCAGATCCGCGGCCCAGTCGTCGACCATGGCCGTGAAGAGCCGGCTGGGGGAGGGACGCCGCATGCCGGAGAGGTGCCGGACGACGCGCTCGGCCGCCCACGAGCCGGACCACTCGAGGGCCTGRGCCACGAGCTGGTCCTTGCCGCCCGGGAAGTAGTGCTGGAACGAGCCGCGGGGGGCGCCTGCCTCGGCGACGACGTGACGCAGCCCGGTGGCGGTGACCCCCGCGCGTCGCAGCTGCTGCGCCGTCTCGTAGACGATGCGCTCGCGGTGTCCGATCGGTCCGTCAGGCATCGGCGGCCTCCTGGTTCTGAGTCGACGGCTGTCCCCGAACTATGACATGTGTCATGATCCAACGAGACTATGACAGTCGTCATAGTCGCACAATCAGCGAGGAGGACGTCATGGGACGCGTGGGCTTCATCGGTCTCGGCATCATGGGTGGTCCGATGGCGATGAACCTGCTGCGGGCGGGGACCCCGCTCTCCGTGTGGAACCGTTCGCCTGAGGCGGCGGCCCGGCTGGGACGGGAAGGCGCGCGGGTCCTCCCCTCACCGGCAGCCGTCTTCGCCGAGTGCGACGTCGTGCTGTTGATGCTCGCCGACGAGGCCGCCGTGGACGCGGTGCTCCGACGCGGCACGCCGGAGCTGGACGCGATGGTCCGCGGGCGCACCGTCGTCGCCCTCGGCACCACGTCACCCWCGTTCTCGGCCGGCGTCGAGCGCGACGTCGTGGCCGCCGGCGGACGCTATGTCGAGGCGCCCGTGTCGGGCTCCCGCGTGCCTGCGGAGCGTGGCGAGCTCGTGGGTCTCGTCGCCGGCTCCGAGGAGGCGGTCGAGCAGGTCGCACCGCTCCTGCGGCCGATGTGCCGTGAGGTCGTGCGCTGCGGAGCCGTGCCCGCCGGCCTCGGCACCAAGCTCGCGGTGAACCTCTACCTCTGCACCATGGTCGCCGGGCTCGCGGAGGCCTACCACCTCGCGGCCGCCCTGGACCTCGACCTCGCCGCCTTCCAGCAGGTCCTGGACGCGGGTCCGATGGCGAGCGCCGTCTCCACCCTGAAGCTGGCCAAGCTCCTCGCGCGGGACTTCGACGCGCAGGCCGCCGTCCGGGACGTCCACACCAACACCCGGCTCGTCGCCGAGGCGGCTCGCGCGGCCGGTGCGGCGAGCCCGTTGCTCGACGTGACCCGCGAGCTGTTCCGCGCGACGGAGGGCTCCGGGGCCGGGGCCCTCGACATGGTTGCCGTGGTGACGGCCCTGGAGCGCCACGACGGGATCGCCCCGACGCTGCAGCCTGATCCGGTGCGGCACGGCGGCTGACGGCGGCTGACGGGTGGCCGGACGTCGCCCGGTCGTCCTACTCCGCGGGTCGGGACGCGAGCACCTGCTCGCGCAGGATGTCGGCATGCCCGCAGTGCTGGGCGAGCTCGCGCAGCATGTGGAAGTAGACCCAGCGGAGCGGGAGCGGACCGCGACGGTTGCCCCGCACGACGTCGTCGATCCCCAGGGGCGCCGTCGTGCGTCGCGAGGTCTCGCACGCCTCGCGGTGTGCCTGTTGCGCGGAGGCCACGGTGTCACCGTCGTCGAGGACGAACGACTCGTCCGGGGTTGCCGGGATGCCGATCTCGGCCCGGGAGCGGCAGGTCACGGCCTCGTCGAACCACACCTTCTCGACGAACGTCGCGTGCTTGACCAAGCCGAGCAGCGTCGTGGCCGAGGGCACGAGTGACCGTCGGGCCTCCTGCTCGGTGAGCCCGTCGAGCGCGGCGCGGAGGGCCGTCCGGTGCTCGTCGAGGAAGACCTCGAGCTGGACGCGCGCCGGCTGGTCGAGGACGTCCTCGGCGAACGTCTGGGGGAGCGTCATGGGGAGAGCCTGCCACGACGGCCCCAGGGGCGCGCGTCACGCGGCTCCCGGCATACGGCCTAGTGACGTCGCTGGCGCGGGACGAGCACCTCTTCGTAGAGCAGCAGGGCGCCTGCGGCGAAGGGGATCGCCAGGAGCGCGCCGAGGATGCCGAGGAGCGCCCCGCCTGCGAGAGCGGCGACGACGGTGACCGCGCCCGGCACGGCCACCGTCCGCTGCATGATGCGCGGCATGACGGCGTAGTTCTCGATCTGCTGGTAGACGATGAAGTAGATGATGACGATGAGCGCCTTCTTGGGCTCGTCGAAGAACGCCACGATCGCGACGACGGACGCGCCCAGGGTGGCACCGATCATCGGCACCAGCCCGAGGAAGCCGACCGCCACGGCGAGCACGGCAGCGAACTTGAGGCCGATGAGGCTCATCATGATCCACGCGCAGAACGCATTGATGGCCGCGACGGCCACCTGACCGATGGCATACGACCCGACCCGGCGCATGACCTCCTCGGAGAGGGAGACGGTGCGTGGTCTCCGGCTCGCCGGGACGACGGCGTAGGCCGCCTGCTTGACGGCCGGGAACGAGGCGAGGAAGTAGAGGGTGAGGACGAGGACGGTCAGAGCGCTGAACACCCCGGTCACGATGAGCTTGCCGGCGTCGAGGACGCCTCCGAAGACGCCGGCCCAGAGGTTGCCGTCGGCGACGCGCTTGTTGACCTCCTCCTGGATGCGCTGGACGAGGTGGTAGCGGTGGTCGACGTCCTGCACCCACGGGTTGGCCAGGAGGTTGTCGAACATCCGGGGTGCGTTCGTCGTGAGCTCGCTGCCCTGCTCGACGACAGGTGGGATGACGACCCACCCGACGAGCGTGAAGACCGCGAGGACGCCGAGGAAGACGATCGTCACGGCCCAGCCTCGGCGCAGGTTGCGCCGGGTCAGGGCCTCGACGAGCGGGTTGAGCGAGAGCGTCAGGAAGAAGGAGATGACGAGCAGCGTGATGACGGTGCCCAGGCGGCCGACGGCCTGGACGACGGCGTATGCCGTGAGCACGCCCACCGCGCCGACGAAGCCGACGTAGAAGGGCGACTGCCGGTTGAAGGGCGAGCCGCTGGGGCCGAAGTCGCGGCGCTTGTCCTTGCCCGTCCTGCCCTCCTCGGGGCCGGGGGCTCCGGGCTCGGGCTCCCGCGTGTCCGACGGAGGCGATGCGGGAGCGCCCTCGCCCCACTGTCCCGGGGCGAACGGCAGGGTGCTCAGCAGGAGGTCGGACTCGGTCCCGGTCTCGGACTCGGGCTGGGGCGCCTCATCTCCTGAGGCGGCGGGCGCGTCGTACTCCGCCCGCGGGGCCGGCCCGCCGAAGCCGAGGTCACGAGCCCGGAACTCGTTCATCCGGGCGCGCTGCGCGCGGCGGTAGCGCGCCCAGCGTCCCCAGATGCTCACGGTCGCGAGCCTACGACAGGTGCGGCCGCACGACCCATCGGGACCAAGGTCTCTGCCCCGCGGCCCGGCCACCGGGACACGATGGTGGGAGATCGCGTAAACGACGGGTGGCGTGTCCTCCCGCGACCTGCGCGTCCGTCGCTCGGTGTCCGAGCCAGGGAGGCCACCATGCTCGTGTTCGAGGACCGGCTCGACGCGGGCCGGCACCTGGCCGGCAAGCTGGACCTCCTCCGAGCTGAGGACGTCGTCGTGCTGGGACTGCCTCGGGGCGGCGTGCCCGTCGCGGCTGTCGTCGCCGAAGCGCTCAGTGCCCCCCTCGACGTCATCGTCGTGCGCAAGCTCGGGGTGCCCTTCCAGCCGGAGCTGGCCATGGGCGCCATCGGAGAGGACGGAACGAGGGTCGTCGACCGCACCATGGTGGCGCGCGCCCGGGTCACCGACGAGGCGCTCGAGGCGGTCGAACGCCGCGAGCGCGCAGTCCTCGACGACCGGGTCGAGCGCTTGCGGCGAGGGCGGCCCCGGATCGACCTGCGCGGCCGGGTGGCGGTCGTCGTCGACGACGGGATCGCGACGGGGTCGACCGCACGGGTGGCCTGCCGCGTGGCCAGGCAGCTCGGGGCACAACGCGTCGTCCTCGCCGTCCCGGTCGCCCCGGCGGACACCCTGGCGCACCTGCCGGAGGCGGAGACGGTCGTGTGCGTGTCTGCGCCGCGCTACTTCAGGGCCGTGGGCGCGCACTACGAGGACTTCTCGCCGACGACCGACGCCGAGGTCGTCGCCCTGCTGGAGCAGGCCGACCGCCGGATGCGCCTGCTCGATGCGGTCGGGGCCTCTGACGGGACGTCTGACGGGGCCTCGGACGGGGCCTCGGACGAGGACACGGACGAGGACGTCGTCATCCCGGCTGGCCGGGTGGCCATCCAGGGACACCTGCGAATGCCGCGGGGCGCCTCCGGCGTCGTCGTGTTCGCGCACGGCAGCGGCAGCAGTCGGCACAGTCCCCGCAACCGGTACGTCGCGGACGTGCTCCACGCCGCCGGCCTCGGCACCCTGCTGCTCGACCTGCTGACCGCCGAGGAGGAGCACGACCGCGCCAAGGTGTTCGACATCCCGCTCCTGGCGGGTCGCCTCGTCTCCGCAACCGACTGGCTGGGCGGCCGGCGCGACACCGCGGCGTCCCGGGTGGGCTACTTCGGGGCGAGCACCGGCGCCGGCGCCGCGTTGTGGGCCGCCGCCGAGCCCGACACCCGGGTGGTGGCTGTGGTCTCCCGTGGCGGGCGCCCCGATCTCGCCGCCCCCCGCCTGGCGGACGTCCGCGTCCCGACGCTGCTCGTCGTCGGGGGCGCGGACGACGTGGTGCTCGAGCTCAACCGGCAGGCCCGGTCAGAGCTGGTGCGGTGCGCGAGCGAGCTTGCCGTGGTCCCGGGCGCGACCCACCTGTTCGAGGAGCCCGGCACCCTCGCGCGGGCCGCGCTGCTGGCCCGCGACTGGTTCGTGCGCCACCTCGCCGAGGGCCAGGCCGGGGCCGCTACTGGTCGGCGAAGCGGTTGATCGCCGACGCGAAGCCGGCGCGCTTCTCCGGGTTGGTGACTCCGAGGCCGGGCTCGGGGGAGAGGGCCAGCACGCCGACCTTGCCCTGGTGGGCGTTCCGGTGGACGTCGAGCGTCGCCTGTCCCACCTCGTCGAGCGAGTACGTCTTGCTCAGGGTCGGGTGGATCAGGCCGCGGTTGATCAGCTCGTTGGCCTCCCACGCCTCGCGGTAGTTCGCGAAGTGCGAGCTGACGATGCGCTTGAGGTTCATCCAGAGGTAGCGATTGTCGTACTCGTGCATGTAGCCCGACGTCGACGCGCACGTGACGATGGTGCCGCCCTTGCGCGCGACGTAGACGCTCGCGCCGAACGTCTCGCGCCCGGGGTGCTCGAAGACGATGTCGACGTCGTAGCCCCCGGTCAGCTCCCGGATCTTCTTGCCGAGCCGCTGCCACTCGCGCGGGTTCTGCTCGGTGCCCTCGTCGTTCCAGAAGCGGTAGCCCTCGGCGTTGCGGTCGATGATGAGCTCGGCCCCCATGGCGCGGCAGATCTGCGCCTTCTCGGGTGAGGAGACCACGCAGATCGGGGTGGCGCCGCCGGCGAGGGCCATCTGCGTGGCGTAGGAGCCGAGGCCGCCGGAGGCGCCCCAGATGAGCACCCGGTCGCCGAGCTTCATCGCGGCACCGTTCTTGGAGATGAGCTGCCGGTAGGCGGTGCTGTTGACGAGACCGGGCGAGGCGGCCTCCTCCCAGGTCAGGTGGCCGGGCTTGGGCATCAGCTGGTTGGCCTTGACGATCGCGAGCTCGGCGAGGCCGCCGAAGTTCGTCTCGAAGCCCCAGATGCGCTGCTGCGGGTCGAGCATCGTGTCGTTGTGGCCCTCGGCGTCCTCGAGCTCGACCGAGAGGCAGTGGGCGACGACCTCGGTGCCCGGCTTCCACTTGGTGACACCGGGGCCGGTGCGCAGGATGACGCCGGCGAGGTCGGACCCGACCACGTGGTAGGGCAGGTCGTGCCGCTTGGAGAACTCCGACATCCGGCCGTAGCGCTCGAGGAAGCCGAAGGTCGAGACCGGCTCGAAGATCGAGGTCCACACGGTGTTGTAGTTGATGGCGCTGGCCATGACGGCGACGAGCGCCTCACCGGGGGCGAGCTCGGGCACCGGTACCTCGTCGATGTGGAGGGACTTCCGGGGGTCCTTGTCGCGCGTGGCGAGTCCCTCGAACATGCCGACCTCGTCCTTGTGGACGGTCGCCCCGCGGTACGTCGCGGGGATCTCGATGTTCGCGTAGGTCTCCTGGGTGCGGTCGCCGGAGAGGATGGCGTCGCGGATGGCCTGCATTCAAGGTCCTTACGTCGCAGCGTCATTGGTGGGTCGAGACCGTGTCGAACCGGTGTCGAGCCCGTGCGGTGTGCCCCCGAACGTAGCGAGACGTGACCGGTGGGTAGCTCGTTCTGAGACGGCCACCACAGGTGACCTGGGTCACGAGCGCCATCCGGCCCGGTACGGTCGGCGCGTGCGACCGGCGACGGTGGGGCGAGGGTGTTGGCTCGTGCAGCCGGCCTACGTGCTCGTCGAGCTGCTCGTGGCGGTCGTGGCGGTCGGGGCGGCCGGGGCGTCGGCGGCATACTCCCTGCGCGACGACACGATCAGCGCGCTCGGCATGCTGACGTGCTCACCGGGCCACGGGGGGTCGCTCGTCGACGTGTGCTCACCGGCGCACGCGGTGATGAACCTCGCGTTCGTCGTCTTCGGCCTGCTGCGTGCCGCCGGCGCCGTGCTCCTGCGGCCGAGACTGGGCGCCGGGACGTGGGGAGTGGCTGCCGTCTGCCTGTGGGTCGTCTCGGCGCTCGCGGCTGCCGCCGTCGGACTGGTGCCGGTGGACCAGCAGCCGGGGTGGCACGTCGTCGCGGCCCTGCCCGTCTTCGTGCTGCAGCCCGTCGCCGTCCTGGCCACCGCGGAGGCCCTCCGGCGCTCGGGAGCCGCGTCGCGAGCCGTCGCCCGGTCAGGGACGCTCATCGGTGCCCTCACCCTCGCCGCGGCGGTTGCCTTCGGCCTGCGACTCGGTAGTCCGACGTGGGTGGGCGGCCTCGAGCGGCTCGTCCTCTGGCCCGCCTACGTGTGGCTGGCCGTCGTGGCGCTGGCCCTGCTGGTCGCCAGCAGGTCGGAGACCGTGGCGAACGTGTAGCCGTCGTCGCGAAGCCGCCGGATGATCGCCGGCAGCCGGTCGATGGTGATGAGCCGGTCGTCCGACCCCGTGTCGTGGGCGAGCACGATGGAGCCCGGGCGCACCTGCGATGCGATGTCGTCGACGATGCCGTCCGGACGAGCTGCCACGAGGTCCTCGCGTGCCTGGGCCGACCACAGGACGCTCGTCAGGCCCGCCTCGGCGGCGGCGAGGACGGCCGCCCCACCCAGATGGCCGTACGGCGGCCGGAAGAGGGCCGGGGCGACCCCGTAGGTCTCCTTCATGAGCTGGGTCGTGCGCTCGATCTCATCCCGGCAGCGCGACCAGTCGTAGCGCCCGAGGTCGGGGTGGTCGAAGGTGTGGTTGGCCAGCTCGTGGCGTCCGACGCTCCCGCGGTGCAGCTCACCGTGGTCGCGGACGTTCCGTCCGAGGCAGAAGAAGGTGGCCGGCACGTCCGCCGCCGCGAGTGCCTTGAGCACGCGCGGGGTCCAGTCGGGATGCGGCCCGTCGTCGAAGGTCAGCGCGACCCGCCGCTCGGAACCCCCGCCCGCCCAGACGACCGACGCGCCGGCCGCGGACGGCGACGATCGGTCCGGGCGGATGGCGCTGACGGGACTGCCGTAGAAGGGCAGCGGGGTGGACTCGTCGAGGTGCTCCTTGAGGCGCGCCGCGCCCACCGCCCCGGCTGCTCCGACGGCCGCCCCGGCCGCTGCGGTCAGGGCCTGCCGGCGTGTCACCTCCATGGCAGCCGATGCTACGGGCAGGGGCGCCTCGATCCTGCGGCGAGCAGGCCCCACGCGTGCCACACTGGCGCCCTCTCGACGGTGAGGTCGAGCCGGGAACGAGGGGAGACGGATGTGCGACGTGCCGTGCTGGGCGCCGTCGCCGCGGTGGTGACGGCGGGCCTCGCCCTCGTCCCGCTGCTCGTCGAGGACGACCCGCCCCTCCCGGTCCTGCGCAACGACGCGGCCTGGCGCACGAGCTCCGTGCTCGCTCCGGCGACGCTGGGCGGCAGGCTCATCGACCCCCTGGCGGAGAGCATCTGGCTCGCCGAGGGGACCGTGCCGACCGCGGGTGCGCGCACGCGAGCCACGACGCAGGCCCTGCGTGACCTCCGTGGTCTGACCCGGCCCAACGGCGCGGTCGCTGCCGGCCCCGACGGGCCATGGGCCTACGCGTGGCCGAGGGACTCCGCCTTCGTCGCGGCGGCCTACGCCGAGACCGGACACGTCGCCGACGCCCGACGCGTGCTCGGCTTCCTCTCCCGGGTCCAGCGCGCCGACGGCGGGTTCGAGGCCCGCTACCGCCTCGACGGGTCCGGTCCGCCGGACGACCGTCCCCGCCAGAGCGACGGCGCCGGATGGGTGCTCTGGTCCCTCGAGCGCGTCCGCGCCGCCGGAACCGAACGGACCCTTCCCGCCGAGCTGCGGGCACTGCGGGACCGGGCCTTCGGCTTCGTCATGGCCCAGACGGCTGCCGGATCGCGCCTTCCGGAGGTCTCACCGGACTACTGGGAGGTCTCGGAGCGCGAGGTGACTCTCGGGACCGCGGCCCCGCTCGCGGCCGGGCTCGAGGCCGCCGCTGCCACCTTTGTCGCCGAGGGGGATGCGCGCCGGGCCGACCGGGCCAGTCGAGCGGCCCGCGGCCTGCGGTCGCTGATCCGCACGCAGTTCGGCCCGGACTACCAGCGGCACGGGCACTCCGGGGGGCTCGACGCCGGGGTCGCGATGCTCATGCCACCCTTCGCCGTCGTGGGGGACGAGGCCGCCGAGCGTGCGTGGGAGCGCTACCCCGTCCTCGCCCAGCGCGAGGCAGGAGGCCTGGCTCCCGGCGTCGAGTGGAAGAGCGACGGCGTCTCGTGGACCCCGGAGACCGCGATGGTCGCCTACACGGCCGCTGCCTCGGGCCATCCCCTGGTCGCCGAGCACTGGATGACGTGGCTCGACCGCCACTGCACGACGTGGGGCAGCCTCCCCGAGAAGGTCCTCCCGGACGGGCGCCCCGCGGGGCCCGCGCCGCTCGCCTGGACCGCGGCTCTCGTCGTGCTGACCGAGAGGGAGCTCGCCACGCAGCGCTCCGGGGTCGACGCGTCAGTGCCCGGCGTGGCCTGAGGGCTCGACGAGCTCGACGAGGACGCCGCCGGCGTCCTTGGGGTGGATGAAGTTGACGCGGCTGTCGCTCGTGCCGCGCTTCGGGGTGTCGTAGAGCAGGCGCAGGCCACGCTCGCGCAGGGTCGCGCAGACGGCGTCGATGTCGGCGACGCGGTAGGCGAGCTGCTGGATGCCGGGGCCGCTGCGGTCGAGGAACTTCGCGATCGTCGACTCGGAGGAGAGCGGCGCGAGCAGCTGGATGCACGAACCGGAGTCGCCGACGCCCATCATCGCCTCGCGCACCCCCTGCTCCTCGTTCGTCTCCTGGTGCAGCAACGCCATGCCGTACGTCTCCTCGTAGAACGCGATGGCCGCGTCGAGGTCGGGCACCGCGATGCCGACGTGGTCGATGTGGGTGAAGAGGGGGGCGGGAGTCGCGCTCATGGTCCCAACGTAGGGCGGCGTCACGGCATACGGCGTGCGTATGCCGTGTGCGCTTGGTCATGCTCGGCGAGGCCCCCGCGCGGCCCCCGACTACAGTTTGTCGGGACACCCCCAAAGACGTCGGAAGAGGCTTCACCCATGACTGCTGACCGTCCCACCTCCGTGATCGTCGCCGGTGCCCGGACCCCCATGGGGAGGCTGCTCGGCTCGCTCAAGGACTTCTCCGGATCGGACCTCGGTGGCGTCGCCATCAAGGGCGCCCTCGAGAAGGCGGGCGTCGCCCCGGAGCAGGTCGAGTACGTCATCATGGGCCAGGTGCTGCAGGCCGGCGCCGGCCAGATCCCCGCCCGCCAGGCGGCGCACGCCGCGGGCATCCCGATGACGGTCCCCGCCCTGACGATCAACAAGGTCTGCCTCTCGGGCATCAACGCCATCGCCATGGCCGACCAGCTCATCCGCGCCGGCGAGCTCGACATCGTCGTGGCCGGCGGCCAGGAGTCGATGACGAACGCGCCGCACCTCATGACGAAGTCGCGCGAGGGCTACAAGTACGGCGACGTGACGATGCGTGACCACATGGCCTTCGACGGACTGTGGGACGCCTTCACCGACCAGGCCATGGGTCTGCTCACCGAGCAGGCCAACACGGGGCAGCAGGCGTTCACGCGCGAGGAGCAGGACGAGTTCTCGGCCCGCAGCCACCAGCTCGCCGCCAAGGCGTGGAAGGACGGCCTCTTCGACGACGAGGTCGTGCCGGTGAGCATCCCGCAGCGCAAGGGCGACCCGGTCGTCTTCAAGAACGACGAGGGCATCCGCGCCGACACGACGGCGGCGTCCCTCTCGGGCCTGCGTCCGGCCTTCAGCAAGGACGGCACGATCACGGCGGGCTCCGCCTCGCAGATCTCCGACGGCGCCGCCGCGGTCGTCGTCATGAGCAAGGCGAAGGCAGAGGAGCTGGGCCTCACGTGGCTCGCCGAGATCGGTGCGCACGGCATGGTGGCCGGACCGGACTCGACGCTCCAGCAGCAGCCGGCGCGTGCCATCGCGCGCGCCTGCGAGAAGGAGGGCATCACGCCCGCTGACCTCGACCTCGTCGAGATCAACGAGGCCTTCGCGGCCGTCGGTCTCGCCTCCGCCAAGGAGCTCGGCATCGACGTCGACAAGGTCAACGTCAACGGTGGCGCCATCGCCCTCGGACACCCCATCGGCATGTCCGGCGCCCGCATCGCCCTGCACCTCGCGCTCGAGCTGAAGCGCCGCGGTGGCGGTGTCGGTGCCGCCGCGCTGTGCGGCGGCGGCGGTCAGGGCGACGCCCTCATCGTCCGCGTCCCCGCCTCCGCCTGAGCAGCCGGGGTCCGCGCCACGTGGCACGCCGATCCGTCGACGTCCCCGCCCTGGTCGAGTCGGCCAGGGCGGGTTCGCCGCGTGCCGTGGCGCGTCTCATCTCGCTCGTCGAGGACGGCCACGGGTCGCTCCGAGAGGTGATGGCCGCGCTCGCACCGCACGCGGGCAACGCCTATGTCATCGGCCTGACCGGCTCCCCTGGGGTCGGCAAGTCGACGACGACGACGGCGCTCGTCGGGGCCTTCCGCGAGCGTGGGCTGCGAGTCGGGGTGCTTGCCGTCGATCCCAGCTCGCCCTTCTCGGGAGGCGCGCTCCTGGGTGACCGCATCCGCATGCAGGACCACGCCCTCGACCCCGAGGTCTACATCCGCTCGATGGCTTCACGTGGACACCTCGGCGGCCTGTCGTTCACGACGCCGCAGGCGATCCGCGTGCTCGACGCGGCCGGGTGCGACGTCGTGCTCGTCGAGACCGTCGGGGTGGGGCAGTCCGAGGTCGAGATCGCCGGGCTGGCCGACACCTCCGTCGTGCTGCTCGCGCCTGGTATGGGTGACGGCATCCAGGCCGCGAAGGCCGGCATCCTCGAGATCGGCGACGTCTTCCTCGTCAACAAGGCCGACCGCGACGGCGCGGACGCGACCGTGCGCGACCTGCGCCACATGATCTCCCTCGGCGACCGCACCGAGCCGGGACTGTGGCGGCCCCCGGTCGTCAAGACCGTTGCCTCCCAGAAGGCTGGGATCGACGAGGTGATGGAGGCGCTCGACAAGCACCGGGCGTTCATCGAGGAGAACGGCGAGCTGGTCCGTCGCCGCGAACGCCGCGCCGCCGTGGAGATCGAGACGATCGCCCTCGCGACGCTGCGCTCCCGGTTCGACCACCTCGGCGGCCACCACGGCGTCATGGCACTGGCCCGCGAGGTCATCGCGGGGCGCACCGACCCGTACGCCGCCGCCGACTCTCTCGTGGCGCAGCTCGGCACCTGAGCCGGT
>NZ_JBFULD010000052.1:0-16694 GCF_056400505.1 Terrabacter sp. P5_B1 | reverse complement strand
GATGCTGGACCAGGTCCACGAAGCCGCGCAGATCTTCGGGGTGTATCTCGACGTACCAACGGTTGGGCCCTCGCCCCACGGCTCCCCCCGGCCTCGAGCGGGCCGCCTGGAACGCCGCATCGATATCCTCGCGTAGCTGCTGCACCCACTCCCGGGAAAATGCGCCTTTGCAGGCGATGATGCCGTCGGTTTCCAGCCCACGGCGTATCTCGTCGACGTCGAACACCTCTTGGTGGGTCGTGTCCAGGCTCATAGAGCGACGCTACGCCGCTAGGCGGCCAGTTCGCCGTTCAGGCCCGCCCTTGAGTCCCTGCGCGGCGGTGTGATGCCCCTCAGCACCAACTCGCGGCGAGGGCGAACCGGCTCAACGGCCCGGTGGGTGCGGATAACCGACACCGAAATGCTGAGCGACGATCTCGGTGGTTTCGCATCCCCAATGTGCTCGTTGAGAAATCGGGATGACGTCGCTCTCGGATCCGTCGCACACTCCACTTCCAGATCCGCAGTCCTGGTGGATCGCCAAGATCTGCCTCGCGAGTGGATCCTGGATGCCGTTCAATCGACGCATGGCCTCAACCCAGCGCGCCACCGGGACAGGCTCGAGGTCCTCTACATCCTGAGCAACGTCCATGTGCAGCGCTGCACTCGTCTCTTCGTCGTAGGCATATCTGGCCATGCTTCGGACCCTACGGAATCGACACTGCCCGCGCAGTCAACTCAGCAGATCCGGCCGCCGCCCCAACAGGGCGCTCGCGGCTACTAGACGATTGTCGGTAGGGCCGGTGTCTGGCCAGACTCGGTTCAGGTGATCGGCGGGCAGCTCTCTATGCGGCTGCCCACCAGCGTCACCKGTGTGGCTCTCTATCGGTCTGCGGCCCGCCGGTCACCGTGACGAGGCGTGGCTCAAGAAGGGACTGCCCTGCTCGTAGTAGCACTGCCCACCTCGCCGTCCATATCGGCACGAGMMSAGGTGGGAGCACGRGMATGGAASGCATCATCATCGGGGTCGATCCCCACAAGCTGTCGGCGACGATCGAGGTCGTGGACGAYCACGAGCGCCGGCTCGGTCACGGCCGGTTCACCACCGACAAGGCTGGCTACGCCGCGATGCTGAGGTACGCCAAGGCGTGGCCGACGCGGACCTGGGCGGTCGAGGGAGCGAACGGGGTCGGTCGTCCGCTGGCGCAGCGGCTGCTCGAGGCTGGCGAAGACGTCGTCGACGTCCCGGCGAAGCTCGCCGCGCGGGTCCGGCTGTTCGACACCGGCCACAACCGCAAGACCGATGCCCATGATGCGCACTCGATCGCGATGGTCGCCGTGCGCACCCAAGGCTTGCGGGTGCCGCGGACCGACGGTGAGCTCGAGGCGCTGCGGATGCTGGTCGACCGGCGTGAATCGCTCAGTCGGCGTCGGGTGCAAACCGTGGACCGGCTTCAGGCGCTGCTGGCGGAACTGCTTCCGGGACAAGCGAAGAAGGACATCACTGCCGGCCAGGCCAAGCGGATGCTCGCGTCAGTCCGCCCGCGCGACATCGCGGGCAGGACCCGGCGCCGGATCGCGGCCGAGGAGCTCGCCGAGCTGGTCGCGGTCGAAGCCAAGATGAAGAAGGCCAACGCTGAGCTCAAGGCGATCGTCCTCGCCCGCGGGTCGCACCTGATGGACCTTCGWGGTGTCGGCCCGGTCGTCGCGGCGCGGGTGCTGGCTGACGTTGGGGACGTGTCCCGCTTCGCTGACCGGAACAGGTTCGCGTCCTGGACCGGCACTGCGCCGCTCGATGCCTCGTCGGGGGAGCRTTCCCGGCACCGCCTCTCCCGGGCCGGGGACCGGCGGATGAACCACATGATCCACATCGCTGCGATCTCCCAGATCCGCCTGGACACCGACGGGCGGGCCTACTACCGGCGCAAGCGCGCTGAGGGCAASCGGCCGTTGGAGGCGATCCGATGTTTGAAACGCAGAATCTCAGACGCCATCTAWCGCCAGCTCGTCACCGACGCCGCAGCCGCCGAGATCAAGGTGGCTGAAGATGAGAACGCGGGTCCGGGAGGGCACCGCGGGGCGTCTCATGTATCCAGCGCGGCCGGCTCGAACCCGCTCACCAGCGCTTCGGATCAGCCACTTCCCGGACCCGCGCCAACGACGCTACGCCGCCCGCCCACCACGCGGAAGACCCACCTCGACGCGACCGGTTGACAACAGAAGGGAGCCGGTATGACGTTTCATTGCAGGCGGCGGTCTACCTTTCGGCCCGCGGATGAGTCTTGGCGACACATTGGCACACCCATATCGTGACGGGCTAGGCTCGGGTCGTGTCCAGTCCGCGTACGCTCATCGATCCCTGTGACGTCGGGGTGCGTGTTGGTCGCCGCTAAACGGGCCGGCCAGGGGAAAGTAAGCGTCCTACCTCTGCCGACGACCGCCACGAGGCGAGGGCAGAAGGTCAGGAACGAGCGTGTTGAAGTCGTACAGGACCTTCCGCAGGTCTCGACCGGCGATGCGTTCGACCTAGTCGGGCGGCTTCCCGAGGCTTCGGTCGACTGCGTAGTCACCAGTCCGCCGTACTGGGGGCTGCGTGCGTACGGGCATGAGCACGACGACACACTCCTTGACCGCTGGCAGGACGCACAACCCGACAAGACAACGCGACAAGAGTTGCGCACCCGGGGACCGGGTTACGACTGGTACCGGAAGAACGGTGGCGTCCTCGGGCTCGAGCCCTACCCCGACTGGTTCATAACCCATCTGGTCGAGATCTTCACCCGTCTGCAGCCCGCGCTGAAGCTGGACGGGAACTTGTGGGTGAACCTGGGTGATACCTACTTCGCCCGGTGGTCCAGCGTTCGCGGTGACGGCCGACAAGGACTCGGCGAGAATCCCCGGACTCGCCGCGTGACCCCGGCCGGCGGCTACCTCCAGGACAAGCAGCTCTTGATGGTTCCGGCGCGGTTCGCAATCGCGATGCAGGACGCCGGCTGGATCCTGCGCAATGACGTCATCTGGTCAAAGGCAGACGTTCCTCCTCGGCCCTCGAACGATGACCGGCTGAAACTCTCGCACGAGCACTTCTTCCACTTCGTGCGGCGCCGCACCGACAGCCGCGCGAAGTATTACTACAACGTGGCGGCCGCCGAAGATGGCGCAAGGGACGTTGTGCAGGTTTCGCGATCGAAAGGCCGCGATGGGCACTCGGCAACATTTCCAGCTGCAGTGATCAAGCCACGCATCGAGTCTAGTTGTCCTCCAGGCGGTCTCGTAGTTGATCCGTTCTGCGGCACTGGCCGCACCCTCGAGGTGGCTGTCGAATCAGGTCGTAGGGCTCACGGCATGGAGCTTTCGACCAACTACGCGCAAGCTGCACGTGCCAACGTGCGTCGAGCGAAAGAGCGGCGGACTATCCGCCCCACAGTGGGAGGCACTGGAAGGCCAGACGAGAAGCGATGAGGGACGAGACAACGAGCGCCAATTCCGGCGCGTCGAATCCGGGCAGCCTCGCCGCCCTCCAGGAGCTGGTAGACGACCTGATCAGAGTCGATGTTGCCGGCGTCGATGAAGCCGACCCTGGCCCTCTTGGTGCCGAGTTCCGAGTCGAACTGCAAGAACTTGTAACCGCAGAGATGAAACGCCGCGACTTGACACCCGACCTGGCAACGATCCTTGCTGCGGCGCTCACGAAGTGGGCATCCGACAGATGAGGTTTCGGTTCGAGTCCTCGGGCAAGAGTCTGCCCGTCATCCCAATCGTTCCCGACCACAAGCTGAGCACAATCGAGGGTCGCAACGGAATCGGCAAGACGCTCGCGGCCCGAATTCTGGAGTTCATCACCGACGGTGAGCCGTTCGTTGCCCTGCCGAAAGCCTGGGAGAGCTTCGGTAGGGACCTCGGAAAGCTGACAGTCACCATCGACGGATTCCCAAGCGGCGAAACCGTCAGGTGCGAGCTCGACGGCGCGTCTTGGGCAGGGCGCCGGGAGGAGGACTGCGTCGGCAGCCCAGGGCTCGCGTTCATCAACGATAAGCCTGCCGAGTGGGCAGCCGTTCACCGGCTGATCAAGGTTCGACGCATCGCTGGGGACGAGGGGCTTACCGAGACCTTGGCCAGAACGCTGCGCGAGTCGAGCGTCGTCGCACGGCGTCGCGACGAGGAGACTTCGGCGGCCGTCAACGCGTTCGGCGACCAGCTGAGACAGCTGACCGACGACCTAGTGCAGGTGAGGGTTGCGGGCCACTCAGAAGAAGTTGAGGAGTACCGGAGACTTTCGGCCGAGTACGGGAAGGCGGCAGCCAAGGCCAACGCAGCAGAGGACGCCTGCGGTCAGGCGGTCGACGCGCTGGACAAGCACGAGCATCTCGTCAAGAACCTTGAGGGACTTCCGAGGCTGCTGACTGAGTACGCAGACGCGCTCGCTGCTCACAAAGAGGCCGAAACGGCGTCGATCGAAGCTGATAAAGCTTTGACCGAGATCGGTCGGAAGCAAGAGGTCGATGCGAAGAAGGCCGAAGATATCAAGTGGCTCTTGAAGCGCCGACCGTATCGGCTAGATCAGCTAGCGAGCGCCCAGGTCGATGAGCAACGGGCGCATGCCCGCCTTGGTGTTACGACCCGGCTCAAGCGAGGCGACATCAGCGACCGGGTCAAGGCGATCGATGAAAGACTACGCACCCTGGAAGAAGAGAACAGGACTGCCGACATGGCGGGCACCGTGCGCAACGTCCAGACGACCCTTCTTCAAGAGCTCACCGGAATGCCGAAGAGGGCTCAGAACGAGCGGATCGCCACGATCGGTCGGGACATCAGGGTTCATGAACTCGCAGACGGCATCGCGGCACGCCGCAAGCAACTCGAAGGCATCCCGAAACCGGACGAGGTCGCGCATCGCGAGAGCGAGATGGCCAGCCTCAAGTTTCAGAAGATGTGGCTTGCGGGACTGTTTGAGTTGTACCGCAAGACAGACGCGAAGAAGAAGCTTGTCGATGGCGGCGAACGAGATCTCGCCGCGCTTCGTGGCGACGCTGATGATCAGGATGCGTTGCTCAGGGCAAACACTGACTCCGCTACGGCCAGGGGAAACCTCATGCAGGCGGCGGTCGCGGTCAGCGAAGCGCAGGCAGGCATCAAGGCCGCAATTGGGCTTGAAGAACTCCCCGATAAGGATCCAACCAACGAAACGGCGCCTGACCTCGAAGACGAAGAACTCGACAACGAGAACCTTCCCGTGCCGCGGTCGGTCGACGAGGTGGAGGACGAAGTTCGAGGGTGGCTCGAGAAGGTCGAAGCAACCCTCGACCCTCGGTACAAGACGCGTTGGACTAAGGCGTTCGCAGGAGCAGGGTCGCTCGCGACGAAGGTCGAGCGGGGGCATGCCGTGGTCGAGGGAGCGGTCACCGCCCTCCGGACGGAAATCGAAGAACTCAGCATGACCTTCCAGAACGCATCCGCGGTCGCGTTGGGTCTGTCGGTCGCTCAGGACCAGGCGATGGAGGTCGTCGCGAACCGGCTCGAGCGGCTGGGGGTCGCGCTTCGGGTTCTGGCGGATGACGCCGGCCCGTGGAGCGGGTACCGAAATGCGCTGCAGAAGGTCGTTGAGGCCTGCGGTTTGCCGTGGGAAGATTTCGCGGATCTCGTAGAGAGCCCGCCCGTTTTGTCGGACCTCCTCGCCGACGAGCCGCGTCGGGCGGCGATCGAGAAGTCCACCCGAGTGGTCGAGACAGTTTCGATGGTCACCAGCGAACTTGAGACCTCAGCGGCGCGAGTCCGTGACCAGTGGTCCAACACGGCGAACTACCTGTACCGGTTTTCGTCAGAGCTCTCAGCGCGGCTCGAGGACAACCCATACGACTCCAGAAGCATGCGAGCCAGCGCTGGCGACATACTGACCAAATGGGCTGAGAACACAATCAGCGACCTCCTCTCAACTCCGGAACTTCGGACTGAGCTCTTCGACGAGTCGCCCGTGGTGAGTTTCAACATCAAAGACCTCACAGTGTCTTGGACAGAGGGTGGAACGAAGCGCCGCCGTCGCAGGCCCTTGGAAGCGTTCTCTTCCGGCGAGCAGGTCTTCGCGTACACGAAGGCGAAGCTTGAGCGGCTCAGTAGCCTTCACGACAGCACGGACAACGTTGTCGTCTTCCTCGACGAGTTCGGCGCCTTCGTTGCTCGAGACCGCTTCGCACAGCTGGTCACATACATCCAGCACGACGCACTCGGCAGGATCGCAGACCAGATTGTTGTGACAGTGCCGCTGTCCGGAGACCTGCACCAGGTGCGCGACAACGCGGCACTGGCGAAGGTCGAAGCAGAGGTTTTCGACCCGCCTGGCTACGTCGTCATCCCGGCACGGGTGGATTGACAGCGCCGTGGACCTCAAAGAGCTTCTCGGCCGCGAGATAGAGATCAGCAACCGGAGCGCCAAGGTTCTGCTTGACGCACTCGTCGACCTCTGGACCCAACAAGCCCCGCTGATGAAGGCACACTTACGCACCCATCGCGACTTCGCCGAACTAGCGCACCTTCAGGACGACCTAAAGAAACTCCACCACTGGTTCAACCCGACCGCGACTGGTCGACGACTCCGGGACGCATTGGACGCTGTGCCGCTTATGGGTCCTGGCCTGGCAGCCCAGGTCGGTGGATTGGACGCGTTCGGTGACCTTGTCGAGAAGGTCGACGACACACGGGTGCTGGTGAGCCCCGAAGGGCGAGTCGCGATGTGGATTCTCGCCGTCGGGTTGGACCTGTCCGAAGACTCACAGCCCGACGAGAGCATCTGGTTCTCCCAGCAGCACGTCATGTCCGCCTGGGCGTTACTGCATGACACGTACCTCGAGTGGAACAGGCAACGCATCCGGGACGTCACCGGGTTGCTTCGCGACGAGACAGCGACGTTCCGCCCCTCAGCCATCGCGCTGTTGCTCGTCCTTCTCATCAACCGCAACACATCCAAGGAACGGAGGCTTCCGGCTCCGGTCGAGGCGCGGCTCTCCAATGACGTTAGTCGTGCGATCGCCCAGCCTGCGCTGGCGTTCACCAAGGCCCTGGGCGGTACTCGCGACAGCAAGGCCGACGCACGAGGACTCGAGATCTACCGAGGGTGGGCGGCCGGCGAGATCGCCAGGCGTCTGGGTTCGGGGTTTCACCGCGAAGATGGAATTTGGATCGACGAAGACACCGTGGGGGCGGCCGAGGACCGTCTGGTTACGGCACTCGCGGGCCGGCCAGCGAAACAGCTCGAACAAGTGCCATTCGCGCTGAATTCGCTTCGTCACGAGTACGAGCGGGTGCGACCCCAACTGACCACGCTGGGCATTGCTCACGAGCGACCGTCGGTGACGAAGCGACTCGTGGAGAAGATCGTCCGCGCAGTTGGGGAACGTGCGGCAGAGCCCGACGACCGCGAGGTGGGCAATGAGTAGTGCCCGGGTCGAGGTGGTTCTCAAGTGGCTCGAGGCGGTCCTTCGTGAGCACCACCGGACAGCAGACCCTAAGACACCCCTCGTTTTGCCCACCGCGTTGGCCGAACGCCACCGTTGGATGAACCTCGTCGAGGAGGTCTTCAAATCTGCTGAGGGAGTGATGGTTGACGCGCTCGCTTCTCGGGGCGAGTGTGACTGCGGCGACATCGAGACCGACGCCCCCGATCTGGTTGCACACGTACGTACGTTCCTCGACGAGTACAACAAGCTCGACACGAAGGCGAACCTGGCCCTCGCGATCGGTGGTGGCAAAGCCGTCGTCGAAGGTGACGCCTTCGACTCGGTAAATGCAGCGCAGCGGGCGGTCCGCGAGGTGGCGGCCTCGATGTGCGATTCACGCCTACGCGACGCGGATCTCGCGGCGCTCATCTACGCCGAAGAATCGATGTCTCAGCAAGTGCTCGCCCTTGTCTGGAACACCGTGACCAGCATGCTCGACAAGATCCCGAAGGACGCCGCACCGGCGACACTCTGCGTTGTCGCCGGCGACAGCCAGGCGTCTCCCGATGTGAACTGCAGCGGAAAGAACAGCCTCCGGTTCAGTGTCGATGAGCAATTGAGCGAACGACACGCCTACTCGACCGAGTTGAAAGTCATCGCCGACATGGGCCGGCACGAGCGGGACGACATGCCCTTAGTCGTCCTCTTCCTTGGCGCAGGCTCGTCGGTCGCCGACGGCTTACCCACTGGGGATAAGCTTCGCGACCAGGCACTGAAGCGCTTGACCGGCAAGGACGTTGACCGGAACACGTTCAGGGCAGTCGCAGGCGAGTGGTACGGCGAACTTGAGTCCGGCGGTCACCTGCTGCCGTTCGAGATCGGCCCCGGGGCCCAGGACAACTTCATCGACACTCTGACCCTGGAAAGAGTCATCGAGCAGGAGCAACGAGTCGAGGCTCGACCTTTCACCACCACGCTGCAAGCGTTCGCCAGGAAGCATGACGAACGGTTCGAGGAACTCGAGGCGATGCGCAACGCGGGCGACCTCGCCAACGACCCGATGGCTCGCCTCTGCAGCCGCCGCGCACGGATCGTCATCGTCACAGTGAATTTCGACCGGTTCGTTGAAGCCCGGGCAGGCGACGACGTCCAAGTGTTCGCCGAGCCCGATGAACTGGAGAAGTTCCCAGACGCCCTGGCCGAGTACATCGAATACGGAGGCCGCGTCCCGCTGCTGAAGTTGCACGGCACAATCGACAAACCCGACACCCTGGTCGCCACTATTGGAGAAACGAACTCCGGCCTGAACGTCCAACGACAGGCCGCGATCCAGGCACTAGTAGACCGGATGTCCGAGGCCCCGCTAAAGCCTTGGTGGTATGTCGGGTACAGCATGCGCGACCAAGACCTTCTGAACATCTGGACTAAGCCCGAACTATCCAAGATGAACGAGCGCTGGGTCGATCCGTACCTGAACCCCTACGTCGTCAAATTCGTAGCGAAGCACCGGCTTCAGAACTGGGGCTTGGTCCAGTACTCCGCGAAGTGGACTGCCGCCAACCGCCTTGTGTCTCTCACGGCCTCCGACTTCCTCACAGAACTCGCCGAAGTCATCGAACGCGGCTGGACCTGACCCAACCCCGTCGGCAGCGCCGAACCGCCGGGCCTCACCCACCCAAGTCAGGCAGAGGCCGAACTCAACCCTCATTGAAGGCGACATCCTCCCACCACGCGTAGAAAGGGTGGTCGCCGGAGGCCGCGACTAAACCAAGCTCGTCAACGGAATGCGCAAACTGGTCGCAGTCCTCAACCGGCGTCGCCGGCCCAAACATTGCCCTGCTTCGCCCAAGCGGACTGTCCACTAACGGAAGCGCGTTCACCACTCGAGGCGTCTAGGTGCTGTGGCCTAAGAAGAAGCTGTACACGAAGCTCGCGGCGGCGGGGCTCTGCGACAGCGGCACCACAGCCGAGCTTCACGCGCGGCTCACCAAGCGCTGCCAGCAGCCTGCGTGGCTCTGATATAGCCGGATTCGCGCCCGACGAGATGGCCGCTCATTCTGGGCGGGATGGGCTACCTCGAGGTCACCCCGGTTTGCTTGCGGGACGGCTGGGCGCGACTGCTTGTCGCGCCCCAGCCGTACTTTGCGCCTTGTACCTCAGAGCAAGAGGGTGTGGTCCCCTGAGGCCAGCTCGATCGGCAGTCCGTCGACGATGACCGTCGTGCGGCCGTCCTCGTCGAGGCCGGGCCGGAAGCGGACCGTGCCATCCGCGTCGACGCCGGCGATCTCGGCCGAGGCCCAGTCGAGCCGGCGACCGGCGACGTCGAGGCCGAGCGGCAGGATGTGCCCTGACCGGGGCGGGACGAGCAGGGTCGCGCCGGCCGCGATCGGGGTGCCGTCCAGAGCGACCGTCACCGTGGCCGGTGCGCCGGACGTGTTGAGCACGTGCAGGGCCCGCTCGCCGTCGTCGGTGCTCGTCGTCGTCGCGAAGACGCCCGGCCACTGCGTCTCGAGGCGTAGGCCCGGCGTGACGCCGAGGCTGGACAGGGCCCGGTCGAAGAGGACCGGGTCCGAGGGCACCTGCGCCGCGAGGACGATGGCACGCCCCTCGCCGAGCGGCACGTCGACACCGCACACGGCGCCGTAGACGTGGTGAGCACGACGTCACCGCGCTCGTGCTCGAGGTGCTGCAGCCAGCCGGCGCGCATCTCCGGCCACGGCTGCGCCCAACCCTGGGCGACGAGCGAGGGGAAGTAGTGCCCTGAGTCGCGCACGGCCTCGCCGCCACGGATCCCGAGAGCATCGGCCAACACGGTGCATGGCGACCCATTGAGCTCGCGCTCGGGCACCCGCCCGAGCAGCACGAGGTTGCCACCAGTCGTGACGTGCCCGACGAGCCGCTCCTGCACGACACGCGAGAGATGACGCCCCGTCCCCAGGAGCACCGTCGAGCCGGGCTTCGGGTCGCGGCGCTCGAGGTGCGTCGCGCCGAACCGGAAACCGCCGAGCAGCAGCGAGCGAGCGAGAGCCTTGCGCTCGCCCGCGCCTCGGTGCGACGTCAGGTCGTTGACGACCTCCGTCATCACCTCCGAGCCCGGGTGGTGGTACTCCGTCATGTACGCGTCGAGCACGAGTCCCAGCGACACGTCGTCGTGGTCCTCGTCCATCCGGGCGAGCCACGGCTCGTTGGCCTTCATCGCGAGGATGGCCTGCTTCGTCGCCTCGTAGGCGTAGCCGCGCTGCCCCTCCGGGCCGACGGGCGCGGCCGTGCCGTGGCGCTCGCCGGTGAAGCTGACCCGGTCGTTGCCGTCGTCGACCCGCTCGTCGAGCGGCGGGTTGATGCCGCCGGCGAAGAGGTAGTAGTTGATGAGCCGGTTGCCCTGGGCGAGGCACAGGCGTGTCTTGAGGTCCGCCGTCGACGGGTCGTACTGCATCTCCGCGCCAGCACCGTAGTCGCCCGAACCCGCCTCGAACTCAAGGGAGGTCAGCGGCTGGTCGGAGTCGTGGACGGCCGCCATGTAGGCGTTCATGACGTAGAGGTCCGTCATGGTGTTGAGCGTGGCCTCGCCGAGGTAGTGGTCCGACCCCGAGACCATCCCCGGGATGCCGGCATACGTGTCGACGAGCTGGCTGATGCCGATCGGGAAGGGGGCGCCGTTGCCGCCCTCCGTGCCGTGGATGTTTACGAAGAACGGCACGCCCGCGACACCGCGCTCCTCGCACATCCCGCGCAGCGCCGCCACATACGAAGCGAACCGGCCCCGCATGAAGAGCCCGAGGTCGAGACGCAGCGCCCCGGCCCACTCCTCCTTGGGCGACCGCACGACGGATGCCCAGCCCTCCTCACCCGGCGACACGACATACGGCCCCGCGTCACCGTGGCGCTCGCGGACGAAGTCGCCGAACGACGCGACGAGGCCGTCGGTGAGGTCGGGCGAGTTCGTCACCCACGCGAGCATGCCGATCTCGTTGTCGAGCTGGACGCCGATGATCGGGCCGCCCGCCCGCTGGAGCCGCGGCGCCAGCACCGGCATGATCGCGTCGAACCAGCGAGCGCTCTCGGCGAGGAACGCCGGCGCGAGGTAGTCCACCGTTCGCGACGACACCTGCACGCCGTCCCAGCCGACCGGCACGATCTCCGGGTGGTCGCGGTAGACGCGGTACGGGATGCCCTCGTTCTTCAGCTCGGCCATGATGAACGGCCCGGGGCGCGCGATGAACCGCAGCCCCTTCGACGCCGCGAGGTCGATGAACGCGCCGACGTCCCGTTCGGGCCACGTCTCGCCGTCGATGCGGATCTGGCGCTGGCTGATCTCGATCATGAGTCCTTCTTCGTCACCGTGACGGACACAGGTTGGAGGCGGCCCGAGTCGGGCCCGGTGAGCAGGACGATCTCGCCCGCGTCGAACCGCGTCGTGAGGTCACGGCCGACGTATGCGAACTGCTCGGCCGCCACGTCGACGGTGACCTCGCGCGCCTTGCCGCTCACCTGAGCCGGAGCCTGCCGCGCCTGCCGGTCGTACTCTGGTGGGGGTCCCGCAGCGGGCGAGAGGTGGGGTGGCGAGCGTGTCGCAGTGGCGCGAGCAGTGGTCGGAGGAGGAGTGGTTCACGCTCCGGCTCGGCCCTGTCTGGGTGCTGAGCGCCTTGATCGGGCGGGTCCGCTTCGACGAGGACGAGCGCGGAGCCTTCTGGGACGCCGTGACCGACGCGGCGCTGCGCAGCAGCGGCCCCGGACGTGAGCTGCTGGGCACCGCCGCAGCCGAACGCCGCTGGCTGTTCGCCGAGTTCGAGCTCGATGGTCGACCCGTCGTGTCCGGCCTGCTGTCGGTGTCCCGCCTGCTCGAACGCATGGCTGACGAGACCCGCGACGACGTGCGCGCCAGCATCCTGAGGATCGGCGGCTCCGTCGCCCGCGCCCGTGGGCCCTTCGGCCGGCGCATGACGATGGAGGACGAGCAGACCCTCCTGCTCGTCGAGCAGCTGCTCCAGACCGAGGCGGAGACCGTGAACGACAACCCGCTCGACTCCCCGGCCGCCATCTGAGCCGCTCCGACGTCACAGAGTGGCCCATCCGGCATACGCGCAGGTCTCGGGCATACGATCGCACGGTGGGCGGGGTCGAGCAGACTGGCCGAGCGCCCACCGTCGTCAACGGTGCCCACACCCGGGCAGGAAGGACGCAGGGGAACCTATGTCTGACAAGCAGATCGGCCGCGAGATCGGCCAGGCCCTCGGGGCGCACCTCACCCGGCGCTCGCTCTTCGCGCTCGGCGGTGCCGCTGCGGTCACGGGTGCGCTCGCCGCGTGCGGCAGCAACACCGGACGCGAGCCGGCGGCCTCGGGCGGCGCGAGCGGCGGCAGCGGGGCCACGATCAACCAGTGGTACCACCAGTACGGCGAGGCCGGCACGCAGCAGGCCGTCGAGAAGTATGCCGCGGGCTACAAGGACGCCACCGTCAAGGTCAGCTGGAAGCCCGGCGACTACGACCAGTCCACGGCCGCCTCGCTGCTCACCGACGCCGGCCCCGACGTCTTCGAGTACGGCAACGGCCCGACCATCGACATGATCAAGGGCGGCCAGGTCGTCGACCTCACCGACCTCATCGGTGACACGAAGTCCGACTTCAACCCGAGCATCCTCGAGCGGATGACCTACCAGGGCAAGACGTACGCCATCCCGCAGGTCGTCGACATGCAGCTGCTCGTCTACCGCAAGTCGATGCTCGACAAGGCCGGGATCACGCCGCCGCAGACCATCGACGAGCTCATCGCCGCGGCGAAGAAGCTCACGCAGGGCAACGTCAAGGGCCTCTTCCTCGGCAACGACGGCGGCGCCGGCCTCATGGGCGGCCCGATGCTGTGGTCGGCCGGCCTCGACTACCTCACCAAGGACAACCAGTTCGGCTTCGACGACCCGCGCGCGGCGACGGCCCTCGGCAAGCTCCGCGAGATGTGGGACGCCAAGGTGCTGCTCCTCGGTGCCCCCAAGGACTGGTTCGACGCCTCGGCCCTCACCTCCGGCCTGACGGCCATGCAGTTCACCGGCCTGTGGACCTTCCCCGACATCAAGAAGGGCCTCGGCGACGACTTCGGCGTCATGGCCTGGCCCGCCCTCGACGGCAGCGGCAAGGCCTCCGTGCCCGTCGGCGCCTACGGCTCGTGCGTCAGCGCCAAGAGCAAGGACGTCCAGGCTGCCAAGAAGTTCGCCAAGTGGCTGTGGGTCGACCAGACCGAGGACCAGCTCGACTTCGCGACCTCCTACGGCTTCCACATCCCCTCGCGCACGAGCCTCATCAGCCAGGCCGCGACGCTCAAGAGCGGGCAGGCTGCCGAGGCGGCCAAGCTCGCGACCGAGGTCGGCCACGCGCAGAGCCCCATCCTGTGGACGCCCAAGTGCGCCACGGCCTTCGGTGACGCGATGAACCGCATCGTCAAGGAGGGCGCCGACCCGGCCGGCGAGATCGCCAAGGTCAAGGCCGTGGCCGAGCCCGAGCTGAAGCGGGTCCTCGCCTGACAGCGCAAGCCGAGCCGGCGGCATACGACAGCGCCGACCAGCGGACGGCAACCGAGCGGGCGACGGATCCTCGACCACCTGGCACACCCAGGGCACCGAGGCCGTCGCTCGGCCGGCGCCTGCGCGGGCGCCAGGACCGCAACCTGTGGTTCTGGGTCTTCGTGGGCCCCTTCGTCATCGGCTTGATCGTCTTCGTCTACGTGCCGATCGCGTGGTCGGTCTACCTGTCGTTCTTCGAGTCCTACAACACCGTCACCCCGACGAAGTTCGTCGGCGTCGGCAACTACCTCGACATGCTGCGGGACCCGGCGTTCCGCAGCAGCCTCGTCACATTCCTCGCGTTCGCCGTCTTCATCGTGCCGACGACGTTCGTCATCTCCCTCGGCGCGGCGCTGCTCGTCGCGCGCACCCGGGTCATGCAGTCGTTCTTCCGGTCGGTCTTCTTCCTGCCGACCGCGTGCTCCTACGTCGTGGCCGCGCTGATCTGGAAGATGTCGATCTTCAGCGGCATCCGCTCGGGCCTGGCCAACGGGGTGCTCGGCTGGTTCGGCATCGACTCGATCCCGTGGCTGAGCCTCGCCAACCCGCCGTGGTACTGGCTCGTCATCGTCACGGCGCGGCTGTGGCTGCAGCTCGGCTTCTACATGATCCTCTTCCTCGCCGGCATCCAGCGGATTAGCCCGACGCTCTACGAGGCGGCCGCCATCGACGGCGCCGAGGGGTGGAAGGTCTTCCGCCACATCACCCTGCCGCAGCTGCGCGCGACCTCGACCGCCGTGCTGCTGCTCCTGCTCATCAACGCCTTCCAGGCGTTCGACGAGTTCTACAACATCCTCTCGACGTTCGGCACCTACCCGCCCTACGCGCGGCCGCCGCTCGTCTACCTCTACTACACGGCGCTCGGCTCCGGTCAGGACTTCGGCCACGGCTCGGCGGGCGCCGTCATCCTGACCCTCTTCATCGCGATCATCGCCGTGGCGCAGGGCCGCCTCCTCCGACTCGGCGACAGGGGCGACTGATGGTCATCGTGCGCAGCAAGCGCCAGTCCCGCGCCGTCGGCTGGGCCCGGTACAGCGCCCTCGCGGTCGCGGCGCTGCTCTTCCTCATCCCCTTCTACCTGTTGGTCCGCAGCGCGTTCATGCGCGAGCAGGACCTCGGCTCGCCGGACTTCCACTGGCTGCCGCCGGTCTGGGAGACCTCGAACCTCACCGGCCTCTTCGACAACCCGGCGATCCCGATGGCGCGCAGCCTGTTCAACTCGGGCCTCATCGCCGTGACCCAGACGGTCGGCGTGCTCATCATCTCCGGCCTCGCCGGCTACGGTCTGGCGCGCATCCCGTACCGCTGGTGCAACGCCGTCTTCGTCGCGATCACCGCGACGCTGCTCATCCCCGCGGCCGTCACCTTCGTGCCGAGCTTCGTCCTCGTCTCGTCGCTCGGCTGGATCTCGACGCTGCGCGGCCTCATCATCCCGGGCCTCTTCCAGGCGCTCGCGACGTTCCTCTTCCGGCAGTTCTTCCTCGGCTTCCCCAAGGAGATCGAGGAGGCGGCCTTCATCGACGGCCTCGGCTACTGGGGCACCTTCTGGCGCATCGTCGTCCCCAACTCGATGGGGTTCGTCGCCGCGATCGGCACGATCACCTTCATCGGGTCGTGGAACGCCTTCCTCTGGCCCCTCGTCATCGGCCGCGACCAGGAGTCGTGGACGGTGCAGATCGCGCTGTCGACCTTCCTCACGGCGCAGTCGGTGCAGGTCAGCCAGCTCTTCATGGCCGCGCTCGTCGCGATCGTTCCGCTGCTGCTGATGTTCCTCTTCCTCCAGCGCTGGATCGTCGAGGGCGTCGAGCGCACCGGCATCGCGGGCGACTGAGCGGCCCCCGAGGGCGTATGCCGTCCGCCCGCCTCGGGCGCGGCCGTGTCAGTCGCGCATGGCGACCGTGAGCAGCACCGCGCTGTCCTCGACCGCTTCGAGGGAGTGCCGCGCCTGCGGCACGATGAGGAGGTCACCCGCGATGCCCTCCCAGGAGACGTCCCCGGCCACGAGCCGCACGCGTCCGCGGAGCACCTGGACTGTGGACTCCCCGTTGCTCTCGTGCTCGGCGAGGGACTGGCCGGCCGCCAGGGCGAGGACGGTCTGGCGCAGCACGTGCTCGTGCCCGCCGTAGACGGTGTCGGCCGCGCGGCCGTTGGAGGCGCGGGTGGCGTGCTCGAGCAGCTCGCGGGCGAGGGCGGTCAGCGATGACTTCTCCATGGACTCACCATGGCACCCCCGGCGGCGGTCCGTCGTCGGTACCGGACCACACGGCATACGACCCAGGGCGTAATGCCGGGTGGCTCGGCCGAGGGTCAACGGATCCGACGCAGGTGGTCGGGTGCCGGCATCCGGCGCACCTCGACGCTCCAGAAGCGGACGACGAGCGCGTAGCCGGGAGCGAGGGTGATCCGGTGCTCGAACCCGCTGTCCTGCGTCTCGGCGACCGTCGAGCGCTCGACCTCGGCGGCGGCCGCGACGGCACGGTCGAGGTCCCGCCGGTTCGTGTGCAGCACCACGGCGCCGACGTAGGTGACGGTCGCGAGCTCGTGGCCCCGGTCGGTGTCCCCGGCGAGCAGCGTCCACGTGAACGAGTCCCCGGCGATCGACCAGTCCTGCACCTGGGCGCCGGACAGGTCGAGGGCGGCGAGGTCGCGGACGTCTTCGGGCAGCTCGGTCACGGCACCATCGTGCCCGCTGCGGGGAGGTCCGGTCAGTCCAGGTCCTGCACGTCCGCACGC
>NZ_JBFULD010000051.1:0-16729 GCF_056400505.1 Terrabacter sp. P5_B1 | reverse complement strand
GGGCGGGAGCGGGTCCTCGGCGTGCTCGGGGCGTCGACCGCGCTCGTCGACGAGCTCGTCCGACGCCCGGAGCACTGGGTCGACGCCGCCAGGGCGGAGCGCCGCCCGGGAGACCAGGTGCGCAGCGAGCTCGTCCGTGCCGTGACCGAGGAGCGAGGGGACCGGACGGCGCACGACGCCCTGCGCATCGCCTACCGGCGCGGACTGCTGCGCATCGCCGCGCTGGACCTCACTGCCGACGACCCCCTCGCCGAGATGCCTGCCGTCGGCGAGGCCCTCGCGGAGCTGGCCGAGGCCGCGCTCGAGGCGGCGCTCGTCATCGCCCGAGAGGAGTACGGCGACGGTCACGAGGCGTGCCGTCTCGCGATCATCGGGATGGGCAAGACGGGTGGGGGCGAGCTCAACTACGTCAGTGACGTCGACGTCATCTTCGTCGCAGAGCCGGCCGACGGCGCGGATGAGGAGACAGCCCTGCGGGTCGGCACGGCGCTGGCGACCGCGACGATGCGCGCCTGCTCGTCCCCGACGTCCGAGGGGAGCCTCTGGCCCGTGGACGCGGCGCTGCGTCCCGAGGGCAAGCAGGGG
This sequence comes from Terrabacter sp. P5_B1, assembly GCF_056400505.1. Taxonomy (NCBI): domain Bacteria; kingdom Bacillati; phylum Actinomycetota; class Actinomycetes; order Micrococcales; family Intrasporangiaceae; genus Terrabacter; species Terrabacter sp. P5_B1. Next base: position 16,144 of record NZ_JBFULD010000051.1, on the reverse strand, counting down.
CCGCTCGTGCGCACCATCAGCAGCCACAAGGCGTACTACGAGCGCTGGGCCAAGACCTGGGAGTTCCAGGCGCTGCTCAAGGCGTGGGTTTCCGCCGGGGACAAGGAGGTCGGACTGCGCTACAAGGCGGAGATCTCGCCGATGGTCTGGGAGGCGGCGGGGCGCGACAAGTTCGTCGAGGACGTCCAGGCCATGCGTCGACGCGTCGAGCAGCACGTGCCGGCCAACGAGGCGGCACGCCAGCTCAAGCTCGGACCGGGCGGTCTGCGTGACGTCGAGTTCAGCGTGCAGCTGCTGCAGCTCGTGCACGGGCGCAGTGATCCCAGTCTCCGCTCCGCGACGACGCTCGAGGCCTTGGCCGCGCTCGCGCGGGGTGGCTACGTCGGTCGGGAGGACGCCGCCGTCCTCGACCGGGCCTACCGGCACCTGCGCTGCCTCGAGCACCGCATCCAGCTGCACCGACTGCGTCGCACGCACCTCATGCCGGTGACCGAGCCGGACCTTCGTCGCCTCGGCCGCGCCATGGGGCACCGGACGCATCCCGAACGCGCCGTGGTCGCCGACCGCCAGGCCGCGGCGCGCGAGGTGCGCCGGCTGCACGAGCGCCTCTTCTACCGTCCGCTGCTCGCGGCGGCCGCCAGGCTGAGTCCCACCGAGGCGCGCCTGAGCCCGGAGGCGGCCCGACAGCGCCTCCTCGCCCTCGGCTTCCGCGACCCTGCCGGCGCCCTGCGGCACATCGAGGCCCTGACCACCGGTGTCAGCCGACGTGCCGCCATCCAGCGCACGCTGCTCCCCGTCATGCTCGGGTGGTTCGCCGACGAGGCCGACCCGGACGCCGGCCTGCTGTCGTTCCGCCGCGTGTCCGACGAGCTCGGTACGACTCACTGGTATCTCAAGATGCTCCGTGACGAGGGGCGCGCGGCCGACCGTCTGGCGCACTGCCTGGCACGGAGCAGGTATGCCGCCGACCTGCTCGTGCGTTCACCCGAGAGCGTGTCGATCCTGGGCGACGACAACGGACTGGCACCCCGCACCCGTGAGGCCATCACGGCCACGATGCAGTCCGCCGCGGGGCGGCGCGACTCAGCCGCCGACGCAGTGGCGGCGGTGCGCGCGATCCGACGCCACGAGCTGCTCCGCATCGTCATGGGTGACCTCGTCGGGGTCATCGACCTGCCCGGGGTGGGGGCGGCACTGACCGACCTCACCGGATCGACGATCCAGGTCGCCCTCGACGCCGCAACCCGTGCGGTCGAGGGGCGCGAGGGCATGCCGATCGGCGGTGACATCCTCGTGGTCGCCATGGGCAGCCTCGGAGGCCGAGAGCTCGGCTACGCCTCCGACGCCGACGTCATGTTCGTCCACCAGCCCCACGAGGGCGCCTCGGAGACGGATGTCCAGGCGCGCGCGACCCTGGTCGTCCAGGAGCTGCGCAAGCTCCTCTCCGGATCCGGTCCCGAACCCGGCCTCAGCCTCGACGCCGACCTGCGCCCCGAGGGCAAGGCCGGCCCCTTGGTGCGCAGCCTCGACTCCTTCCGCACCTACTACGAGCGCTGGGCCCTCACGTGGGAGTTCCAGGCGCTGCTGCGGGCCACCCCCATCGCCGGCCCGCCGCAGCTGGCCGAGGCCTTCTTGGCGCTCATCGACCCGCTGCGGTGGCCCGAGGGCGGCATCACGGCGAGCCAGGTGCGCGACATCCGCACCCTCAAGGCGCGGGTGGAGAGCGAGCGCCTGCCGCGTGGCGCCGATCCCCGCACCCACCTCAAGCTCGGACGTGGCGGGCTCACCGACGTCGAGTGGGTCGTGCAGCTGCACCAGCTCGAGCACGCCGACGCGCACCCGGCGCTCCGGGTCACCGGCACGATGGCAGGTCTCGCCGCGGTCAGCTCGGAGGGACTCATCGCGGCCGAGGACGCCGCGGCGCTCCGGGAGGCCTGGCAGCTCGGGGCGCTCATGCGCAACGCCGGCGTCCTGTGGCGGGGGAGACCCATCGACAGTGTCCCCTCCGACCTGCGCGACCTCGATGGGATCGGTCGGATCATGGGCCGGTCGCCCGGCGAGGGAGCGGCCCTGGCAGAGCTGTGGCGTCGGGTGGCGCGGCGCTCACGCCACGCCACAGATTTCAACTTTTACGAGTCCCCTCCTCGGGGTAGCGTCGTCCCGTGAATCCGACGGAGGGACAGGGCGTCCGCGTGCCGACGTACGGTGCCCTCCTCCGGGTCCCTCGCTACCTCCCGATCTTCCTGGCCAGCGCCCTGTCGCTGTGGGGTGACTACATCGCCCGCGTCACGATCGCGGCCCTGGTCTACGAGCGGACGTCGTCGCCCTTGGCAACGGCGACGACGCTGGCCGTCAGTCTCGTGCCGACCTTCTTCGGACGCAGCCTCGTGGGCCCTGTCGTCGACCGGTTCCCCTACAAGTGGGTGCTCATCTGGTCACACCTGGTTCGGGCGGCCTGCGTGCTCGGACTCATGTGGCTCGCGCTGACGGGCTCGGCCCTCTGGGTCATGTTCCTCGTCCTGTTCGCGCTCGAGCTGGTCGGCGGTGCGTCGACGGCGTCCAACATCGTGTTGCTCACCGATCTCTTCGAGGACCGTCACTTGTACGCCCGGGCCGTCGGTCTGGGGGCGATGTCCGAGCAGTTCAACCAGGCGCTCGGCCTGGCCGTCGGCGGAGGGCTCGTCGCCCTCGTCGGTCCCGAGACGGGTCTGCTCTTCGACCTGCTCAGCTTCGTCGTGGCCGCGCTGGTCATCCTCTTCGTCGTGCCACTGCGGCCCGTCTCCGGTATCCGCGGCCGCGGTCTGCGCGGCTTCATCCACGACCTCTCGACGGCAGCCGGTGACCTGGCCCGTCACCCGGTGCTGGCGCGGCTGGTGACCCTGAGTGCCGTCGCCAGCCTCGGTATCGCTGCGCCGGAGGCGCTCGCCATCCCGATTGCGGGTCGCAACGGCTGGGGCGGGGTGCTCATGGCCGCGCCCATCGTCGGGGCCATCGTCGGCATCGTCGCCATCGGACGTCGCGACGTGCACCAGCAGAACCGGTCAATCGTGCCTCTGGCGCTGTTGATGCCTCTGCCACTGCTCGTGACAGCACTGCAGCCACCGGTGTGGGCCGTCGCCATCCTCTTCTTCGCCTCCGGCACGCTCCAGGCGTTCATGGTGCCACTGCAGGCGACCTTCGCCCTCGTCACCGAGTCGTCACTCCGTGGCCGGATCTTCAGCCTGGCGGGGAGCGTGTCCGTCGCGGCGGCGGGGCTGTCGTATCTCGCCGCCGGCTGGCTCGGCCAACACACGAACGCCCACGTCGGGGTCACGGTCTGCGCGGCCGTCTGTCTCGTGCTCATCGCGGCCATCGCCGCCACCTGGCCCCACCAGCGGGTGCGCACCGCGGTGGACCACGCCTACGCCACCACGTCCTCCCACGCAGCCTGAGCGCGAGCCCCCTACGTTCAGTGCGCGGGGGTGCGGCGACCTGCGGCGTCCGTTCCGCCGGCCGCGCGGCCATCGCGACGGCGTCGCCCTCGCAGGTCGAGCGCGCTCGCGAGCAGGGCTACGGCTACGAGAGCGCCTGCTACGCGCAGCGCCGTGGACGCGTCGAGTCCCGCGCCTGAGGCGACGCCGGAGTAGAAGACCGCGCCGACGAGCGCGATACCGGCAGCGGTGCCGATGCGCTGTCCCGTCTGGAGGAGCCCTCCGGCGGTGCCGGCACGCTCGACCGGGACCTTCGCGACGGTCAGGGTGATGTTGGGGGAGATGACGAGGCCGCTGCCGATGCCGGCGACGAGCAGGGGGCCGGCCAGCCACCACCCGAGCGATGCGTCGTGGACGGTGGCCAGGACCACGTCGACCCCGATGACGCCGACGAGCACGACGGCGAGCCCGCCGGTGACCAGCGACCGCTCGAACCGACTGACGAGGCGTCCGCCGATCGCGGAGGTGACCGCCGATCCTGCCGCGAACGGGGTCACCGCCAGTCCGGCGAGCAGCGGCGTGTAGCCGAGCCGCTCCTGGAAGAAGATCGTCAGCACGAAGAAGATGCCGGTGAAGCCGGCGAAATAGATGGTGCCGACCGCGGCACCGGAGGCGTAGCCCGGCACGCGGAAGAGGGCCAGGTCCACGAGGGGGCTCCGCCCTCGCCCGGTGTAGGAACGCTCCCACCCGAGGAAGGCGCCGAGGAAGGCCAGCCCGACGACGGCGACCCACCATGGCACRCTCGCGCCACCGCGACCCGTCTCGACGACGGGAAGCAGGATGCCGAGCACGCCGGCGCCGAGCAGCACCACACCGACCGGGTCCGCGTCGATCCGGCGGCTGCGGTCACGGACCGGCGGGTCGGGCAGCCACTGCATCGCGAGCACGACGGCGGCCACGGCGATCGGGAGGTTGACGAAGAAGATCCACCGCCAACCGCTCTCCTCGCCCAGCCGGTCGAGGATGACCCCACCGACGACGGGGCCCACCGCCGTGGAGATCCCGATCGTCGCGCCGAGCAGGCCGAAGGCGCGGCCGCGTTCGGCGCCGCGGAAGAGCTGCTGGATCAGGCCCGACACCTGCGGGTTGAGGATGCCGCCTGCGGCGCCCTGGACGAGCCTGGCCACGACGAGCAGCGCGCTGCTGGGCGCCAGACCGCAGGCCAGGCTCGCGAGGCCGAAGAGGACGACACCGACCACGAAGACGGTGCGCCGACCCAGGACGTCTCCGATGCGACCCGAGGGCACGAGTGTCAGGCCGAAGGCCAAGGCGTATCCGGACACGACCCACTGCAGGTCGCTCGGAGTGGCGTCCAGGCCCTTCTGGATCGAAGGAAGCGCGACGTTGACGATGCTGACGTCGAGCAGCGTCATGAAACCGGCCACGAGGCATACCCACAGCGCCTTCCAGCGGCGCGGGTCGGGGCTGTCAGGGCCGCTGTCGCTCGGGTCGGACGGTCTCGCGGCCGGGGGGTCGGCCAGTGGTGTCGACCGGTCGACGGCGTCGTCGGCGGGGTGCTCCGTGCGGGCGGGGTCCCCGGTCACGATCCGAGGATCCCGGTGGTCGCGTCGTCGCGCCGCCCCTCGAAGAAGTGCTCCAGCACGCGGGCGAAGGGATCGGCCTCGGCAGCGTCGTCCGCGGCACGCTCGAAGAGCGTCATCGACGAGCGCAGCTTGACCGCGTCCACGGGCCCGAGCACCTGGACGGCATCGGCGGTGTCAAGGGCATCCAGTGCCTCGGCGCACTCGCGCAACCGGGGTCCGAGGACCGGGTGGCGCAGGTACGCGCGTGCCTCGGAGAGCCCGGACACGGCATACCGCTGGGCTGTCTCGCTGCGGCCGAGGCCGGCGACCTGCGGGAGCACGAACCACATCCAGTGCCCGCGCTTGGACCCCGCCCGCAGCTCGGTCAGCGCGGAGGCGTACGTGCCGGCGGCGTCCTGGGCACGCACGAACCGTTCGAGGTCGGGGAAGCTCTCGGTCATGGTCGAGTCCTACCCGACTCGCGAGCGGGACCGACGCCTGCGCCGGCACGGGCCCTCGCAGGTCCGCGCCGGCGCCGGTTCCGGCGGTCAGAGTCCGAGCTTGCCGCCGAGGTCGCCGAGCCCACCGCTCAGGAGCTCCTGGGGGTTGATTCCGAACTTGCCCAGGAGGTCCGCGTGCTGGTCGGTGTCCACCTGGTCGGGCAGCTCGCCCTCGGCCTGGTCGGCCTGCTGCTGGTCGCCGCGGCTGCGCAGGAACGCCAGGATCTGCTGCTTGTCGATCTGCATGGTCTCTCCTTCTCGGTGACGCGCTGCCGGCGCCGGTTCGCGCTCCACTGCAGCGTTGGTCAGGTCGGGTGCCGTCTCCACGTACCCACCGTCGTCGTCTCGCACCGGCGCATCCGCGGCCAAGGCGCGGGGCGGCCGCCCGGGTGCGACGCACCCGGGCGGCCGGGACTGATGGTCGGTCCTGCTGCTCACGTCACTTCAGGACGACGACCTTGTGCATTCCCATGAAGGCGTGCGGCATACCGGTCACGTCGTCGGCCACGAAGCACTGCAGCACGTACGTGCCCGGCGGCATGTCGTAGGTCAGCGTCGCGTGGTTGCCCGCGGACAGGACGTCCAGCCCGAAGCTCGGCCCGTCCAGTGCGAACGGCGGTGGGGTCATCACCCCGGAGTCGTAGTACGCTTGGATCTGCTTGTCGGTCGTCCCCTTCTTGACCGGCGAGAACTGCGCGATGTGGATCGTGTCAGCAACGTTTCGGAAGGTGACGCTGCCCTTGGCCGGCAGGTGGCTCGGGCCCACGAAGCGGTCTGCCGAGGTGAGCCAGATGGTCGGCGTGGACCATCCCGAGCCGTCCTTCCAGTCCGAGCTGTCCCCCTCGGTGTCGCGCACGACGAACCTCGTCAGTGCGGGGTTGGGAGGTCCAGACGGCGCCATGGGCCCGAAGAAGCTCCCGAGGTCCATCAGGTAGTACGTACCGGGACGCAGGTCGACCCGGACCGAGGCCGGGTATCCCTTCTGGACGTCGGCCAGCCCGCTCGCGCTGATGTCCCGGTTGAGCTCTCGGGTGCCCTTGGCGGCAGTCGCCGGGTCCTGCGAGAACTCGTCGGCGAGGTCCGCCTTGAACGTGTTGACGGTGGCCTTCCCGAGGAGGCGGAAGAGGCTGATCTCGCTCCCGCCGGGACCCGCGTTCGTGGTGGACACACGGAAGGAGACGGGACCTTCGTCGACGCGCCAGCGGCTCAGCGACACGTGGGAACCGTCCCCGGTGACCCAGACCGTGGTGACGCGTGGGTGATCGGCTTGGTGGGCCGAGGCGCTCCCGGCGGCGGCCACCGGCACAGCCGCGGTCAGCGCGAGGGCGGCAAGAGTGGAAACGAGTCTTCTCACGAGACACCCCTAGGGCAAGAACGGCCCCGGCCAGCCCGAGGCCATCTCCCAGCGTGAACCGGTCCGACCGTGCCCGGATCCACCGTTTGGCGTATGCCACGTCCACCCATCCGGGGCATCGCGGACTTCCGGGGTCTGGCTGCAGGGACGCTCATGGGATCATGCTCGCTGTGACCTGCCTGCCCCGTCGGCGACGGAGCCCCGCAGGCGAGAGCATTCGAGACCCCGGTCTCGTCGCCACCCATTCGTTGCTCAGCACGAGCGCTCAGTTCGAGTGCTCAGGACGAGAAGGATCATCATGACCCCGCAGTCGATCACCCCAACCCGCCGCCCAGCAGCTTCGCAGACCCCTGCCCACGCGGACCGCTCGGCGGTCAGCTCCTGTCCAGGGCGTGGCCTGTGAGCGCGGGCGGCGGCCGCCGGCAGCAGTCCCGCGGCCGCGGGCGCGGCTCGCGACGGTCCCAGGACCTGCCCGCACTGGCGCGCGACGGGCTGCGGATCGTTCCGCTGGGGGGCCTGGGTGAGATCGGGCGCAACATGACAGTCTTCGAGCACGCCGGCCGGCTGCTCGTCGTCGACTGCGGCGTCCTCTTCCCCGAGGAGCACCAGCCGGGCGTCGACGTGATCCTGCCGGACTTCTCCTGGATCCGCGACCGTCTCGACAAGGTCGACGCCATCGTGCTCACGCACGGCCACGAGGACCACATCGGCGGCGTGCCCTACCTGCTGCGCGAGCGGCCGGACATCCCCGTCGTGGGCTCCCGTCTCACGCTCGCCTTCCTCGAGGCGAAGCTCCAGGAGCACCGCATCACCCCCGTCACCGTCCAGGTGAGCGAGGACGACCGACGCACGTTCGGGCCCTTCGACTGTGAGTTCGTCGCCGTCAACCACTCGATCCCCGATGGGCTCGCCGTCGCGATCCGGACCGCCGCCGGCCTCGTGCTGCACACCGGTGACTTCAAGATGGACCAGTTCCCGCTCGACGGCCGGGTGACCGATCTGCGCGCCTTCGCGCGGCTCGGTGARGAGGGCGTCGACCTCTTCCTCGTCGACTCGACGAACGCGGAGGTCCCCGGCTTCACGGTGTCCGAGGGGGAGCTGTCCCCGGCGATCGAGGCGGTGTTCCGCACGACGCCAGGCCGGGTCATCGTGTCGAGCTTCGCCAGCCACGTGCACCGGATCCAGCAGGTGCTCAACGCGGCCCGCGACCACGGGCGGAAGGTCGCCTTCGTCGGCCGCTCGATGGTGCGCAACATGGGCATCGCCGCTGACCTCGGCTACCTCGACATCCCCAAGGGCCTGGTCGTCGACCTCAAGCAGCTGGAGCGGCTGCCCGCGGACCAGATCGCCTTGATCTGCACGGGGTCACAGGGGGAGCCGCTCGCCGCCCTGTCGCGGATGGCGAGGCGCGACCACCCCATCCGCGTCGCCGAGGGCGACACGGTGCTGCTTGCCAGCTCGCTCATCCCCGGCAACGAGAACGCCATCTATCGCGTGATCAACGAGCTCACTCGCTGGGGCGCCAACGTCGTGCACAAGGGCAATGCAAAGGTCCACGTGTCCGGTCACGCCAGCGCAGGCGAGCTTGCCTACTGCTACAACATCGTCCAGCCCTCCAACGTGCTACCCGTCCACGGGGAGTGGCGCCACCTGCGTGCCAACGCCGACATCGCCATCCGCACCGGCGTCGAACCCAAGCGTGCCCTCATCGCTCACGACGGCGCCGTGATCGACCTGGTCGACGGCCAGGCCAGCATCACCGGCACCGTCCAGGCCGGGCTCGTCTACGTCGACGCCATGACTGTCGGCGGAGCGACGGAGGAGTCGCTGCACGTGCGCCGAACCCTCGCTGAGGAGGGAGTCATCACCATCGTCTGCATCGTCGATCCCGACACCGGCAAGCTCGCCGAGGAGCCGGACTTCCTCGTCCACGGGTTCGAGCACGAGCGCGGCGAGTTCGCCAAGGCCACCCCGGCGATCCAGAAGGCTCTGACCACCGCGTCGAAGGAGGGCATCGAGGACATCGAGCAGGTGGAGGAGCTCGTTCGCCAGGCGATGTCCACCTGGGTGCATCGACAGGCTCGGCGAAGCCCCCTGATCATCCCTGTCATCGTCGACGCCTGAGCCTGCGACAACCAGCGAGGCCCTGACCACTTCGGTGGGTCAGGGCCTCGCCGTCCGAGCGCAGGGTCTGTCACGCTCGGAACCGTGGTCAAGTCCGGTGCCTCAGCCGAGTACCTGGAGCCGTCGGGCGGGTGCCGGCGCCGTCGTCGCCGTTCATGGCTCAGGACCGCGAGGCTCAACGTCGTCGGATGGTCGGCGCTTGTGGGTGCGTGCCTCGTGGCTGCCGCACTGGGCCTCGTATCGGTGACCGCTCTTGGTTGGCCACGCTCACTCGGCACCGCCTGCGCAGTGATCCCGGTGGCCGGGGTCGTTTTCGCCGATCGCAGACGTTGGGCTCGGATGGAGACCGGCTTCGGTTGGGGCGGCTCGATGGAGGAGGTCACGAGGATCGCCGATGAGCTCGAGGCAGAGGGGGTTCACGCACGGGTCAGTCCTGAGGCCGTGGGCTCTGCGTGGGACGACCGGGCGGATTCGCCACCTGACCGAGCGGCAGGGGAGACAGCGTTCCTTGAATACCGCAACAGGGACGCTGAGGTGGTGATGAGGAAGCTAGGCGAGCACGGCGTCCATCCACCTGATCTGCTGTGAATCCGCCGCCCGACCGGGCAGAACGCCGTCCTATGCCGCATGGCGAGCGTCTTGCCATTGCGCCCGCTTCTTGCCGAACGCCGGACCACCAGCCCGCCGATCGTGCGGCCCTACGACCCCGGGACGTCGAGGCCTGACCTCCCGGTGCCTGTCGGGAGCGGGGCCTCGGCTCGCATGGGGGTTGCCGTCATTTCAGAGCTGGGTCTACCGTCGAAAAGTCCAGACGCCCCACCGATTTCTTCGAACAGCTCCGGCAGAGGGGACTGACGTCCGGCCCGCGGCAGGTGGCGGAATGGAGGATTGAGCAGCACGCGTAGACGAGGCGCCTGTGTCGACTCCGCATCACTCTCATGCGAGGAGTACGTACATGCCCACCCTGAAAAAGTCTGCGGTACTGATCACCTCCGGGGCCCTTGCTGCCGCCTCTCTCTTCACCCTCGGCGCATCGCAGTCAACGGCGCAGACCTTCGGCTTCCAGAACCTCAACCAGATCCAGAAGCGGCACGTCTCTGGCTTGCTCGCGAGCGAGCTCGACACCGCAGCCCAACCCCAGGCGCGCAGCGCTGCACCGCTTCGGGCATCGGCCCTGGCGGTGCCGCAGACACCCGGCCCGAACGGTTGCCGCGCCAACCGAGGCTCCAACGTGAAGGTCAACGTCAACTGCCTCAACCTCACTGATGCCGATCTGCAGGGCCGCGGACAGGCGCAGAACGAGACGTCGATCGCGGTCGACCCGAACCACCCCGATCACGTCGTGGCCGCCTACAACGACTACCGGCGGGGCGACGGTACGTGCGGAGTCTCTTACTCCCTCAACGGTGGCCGCACGTGGGCCGACACCACCACCCCGAACGGGTTCACCCGCGGTGACTTCGTCGGCAAGCCCCGGGAGTACTGGCAGGCCAGTGGTGACCCGTCGGTTGCCTGGGACACGAAGGGCAACGTCTACCTCTCCTGCCAGCAGTTCAACCGTGGCGACGGCACCAGCCCCAATCCGGACCAGTCCAGCGCCTTCTACGTCTACCGCTCCACGCACACCCAGGGCGCCTCGTTCAACTTCCCCGGACGTGCCGTCGCAACGATCAACGACACGGCCGGTGCCGGCACCGCGCTGCTCGACAAGCAGCTCCTCACCGTGGACAACAACAAGGGCAGCACATATGCCGACCGCGTCTACGTCACGTGGACCAACTTCGCCGCCGATGGCACGGCCTACATCTACGAGTCGTATTCCAAGGACTACGGCGAGACGTTCTCGGCGCCCGTCCTGGTCAGCAAGAACAGCCGGTTGTGCGGCAACACGTACGGCCTTCCCACCCCGCAGGGCGACTGCAACCAGAATCAGGACTCTCAGCCCTTCGTCGGCAGGGACGGCACGCTCTACGTCGTCTACAACAACTTCAACAACGTCGTGACCGGGAAGGACAACCGCAACCAGGTCTTCCTCTCCCGGTCGACCAACGGCGGCACGAGCTTCAGTGCGCCGGTCAAGGTCGCCGACTACTTCGAACTTCCGGACTGCGCGACCTACCAAGGTGGGGCTGACCCAGGTCGGGCCTGTGTCCCCGAGAAGGGTCCGAGCCGGGACTCCATCTTCAGGGCCAGCAACTACCCGGTCGGCGCCGCCGACCCGACCGACCCAAACCGGGTCCTCGTGACCTTCGGCTCGTACATCAGCCGCAACTCGAACGAGCAACGGGGGTGTGCCCCGACCGGGTTCTCGGCCACCGGCGGCAACACCTACGCGGGTGTCAAGAACGGGGGCTGCAACAACGACATCGTCTACAGCGTGTCCGGTGACAAGGGCTCGTCGTTCTCAGGATCCGGCATCGACCCGCGGCAGCTGCCCGTGGTCACCGACGGCCCGAGCCAGACGACCACCGATCAGTTCTGGCAATGGGCTGGCTTCACGGCGTCAGGCACCCTCGTGGCCAGCTACTACGACCGCTCCTACGGCAACGACAACACGACCGGCAGCTCGGACATCACGGTGTCGGCGTCGCACAACAGGGTCAGCTTCGCCCACAAGCGAGTGACCTCGGGACCGATGCCTCCGCCCACCCAGTTCTCCGGCCTGTTCTACGGCGACTACGCCGGCCTCACAGTGACAGACACCACGGCATACCCAGCGTGGTCGGACACCCGTGCCGTCGACGAGTTCCTCTGCCCGGGCACCGGCACGCCAGCGGTCGCACCGACCGTCTGCAGCGGCTCGGCACCGAACGCGCCATTCGCAAACGACCAGGACGTCTATACAGCCGGGGTGACCATTCCGTAGCCCCACCTCTCGCGCTGGCGCCCGGGCGCGGACCCGGTCCGGACCCGGGCGCCAGAGCGTGAGTGGCAGACCTGCGCAGATCAGGATGGTGGAGGTCAGGATGGTGGAGGCTTGGGTAGCGGACCCGACCCGGTGCCGGGCACCGGCGTGACGTGCACGCTGAGCTCGAAGACCTGTGGCGCGCTGGCGCAAGGCGGCGTCGAGTGCGAGCAGACCCCGTTTGTCTGCGCGGACACCAGCACACGGCCGGCACGGACGGCGAGGAAAGTCGCCGTGGCAGGACCCGCGGGGTGCCCCACGGCTTGCTCGGTCGCCAGGGGCTGCAACGGCGGCTGCGGGTCGCGGGCAACTGTGTGAGCCGACGGGGCGGCCCAACCGTCACCAAGGGTGACGACCAGGCGTTGACCGACGTGCAGGACCACCACCTGGCCACGCTCGGCGTACCCCACGACAACCGCATTCCCACCGCTTGCGCTCATCTGCCCTCCCGTTGCCGGCGACGTCCACGCCGTAGGGGCTCTTGTTGCTGGAGCGGTCGCGGCCCCTGCACTCGTACCAGAGGCGGCCACCGGCCGCGGGGACGGGACTCCTCCACATCCGGTGAGGAGAACGATGCAGCCAGCTGCCACCACGGCCAGTCCAGCAGCCCGTGTACGGGCCGGACTCACCGCCCGTCGCGGCACGTCAACGGTTCCTCGCCGCATCTCTCAACTATAGGCGCAGCCGATGACTCGGCCTCTGGACAAGTAGCCCCCGGGGGGTGACACCGATCGAGTCCCAGATCCGCCGGGGATCCGGCGGCCAGGGCGCCCCCCGGCCCTGCGTCATTCGCCGGGACAGACGGCCCGACCTGACGGCGTACGTCATCCATGGTCTCCATGACGCGCAAGGTCGTCGCGTGCGGCAGGAGGGGGGACTCGGTCTCGCCGGCGACGAGGCAGCGGGCGAACTGGGCCGCCTCGAAGGAGAAGCCGCGCACGTCGTCAATGATCCCGCCGGTCCGCTCGTCGATGACCCCGTTGTCGCGGGCGGGAGCCGGATCGTCGAGCCGGCGGCATAGAACGCCCTGGGCTCACCCGGCCCCTGTGACCGTGATGGTCGTCGTGGGGTCGAGGTCCAGGTCGGTCAGCGTGCCGGCTGCCGACACGGACGTCGGCGCSCCGAGCACSMRGTCGGCGAAGGASACAAGGTAGACGCCGAGGTCGAGCAGSCCCCCGCCSGCGAGCTCGGTCTGCGCGAGCCGGGCCGGRCCGTCCGGTAGAGCCGCTGGCCGTGGTCGGCGACGACGGTCACGACCTCGCCGATGACGCCGGTCTCGACGACGTGCCGCACTACGACGTGCCGCACTACGACGTGCCGCACCACGTCGTAGTGCGCAGGAACCGGCTCCACATGGCCTGGACGGTGAGCAGCGCGTGGTCGCAATGCTCGAGTGCGGCGACGCGACTCGAGGAGCCTGAGGACTGGGCTGCTGGGCAATCAGAGATGCCGAGTTCGAGCAGACGCGTGCGTCAACCGAGTAGTGGCGTACGGCATGGTCGCCTTCGCCCACAGTGGGGCAGATCCGGACGTCCCGGCCCGAGCCTCCCAGACGCCCATGTGCCGCGCAATATGAGCGCCATCGACGGCAGCGCTAATGACGATATATCGAGAATGCTCGTGGGGACGTTTCGGCTGTGTCGCTGATATGTGCCTTCGTCCGTGCCTAGACAGTGACTACAGAGGTGTCTAAAAGACTTCCCAGCACCAGAGCTGATCTGTTGAGGCCAAGACCGTTCGCGATACGCTGGCGGGTCCGCCGAACTTCGCGACGCGACGTACTTCAACAGCTTCTTGATATGGAACGCGGCCCGGGGAGACTCGACCCCGCGGAACCTGCTCCGTGACAACGACATCAGGGGCAGTCGTCACATTGTGCCATTCTGCACGCCTTGAAAGGCATCAGTCGTGAAAAAGTTCTTAGTCTTACTTGTCAGTTTCTTCCTTCTTCTCGTTGTGTCCGCCCCCTCAGCGCAAGCTGCCAGCCCGCACTTCAAGAGAGGCGGAGAACCCGTCTGTACCATCACGGCGAGCGGCTCGTCGACCTCGACGACCTGCAGAGCCGTGCTCGCAGGGCTCGGCAACCAGGACCTGCTCGCCACCGTGTCTGTGTCCGGGTTCGCCGTCTACCAGTGCCAGAACAACGGCGGCAACACGGCGCCTGGTCAGAACAAGGTCCTAGTAGGGCCCGCCGTAGCGCCGACCTTCATCGACTCCTCGGCGATCAAGAACGGCAACCTAACCTTGGTCACCAAGCCGGCAGTGCTCAGCGCCCCCGCGACCGTGACGGGTGCCCAAGCCGGCTGCCCCAACCCGAACTGGACTGGCGTCAACCCGACCCTGAACGTCACCAGCATTTCCCTCGTGATCGAACAGCCCCCGGGCACGGAGATCTTCAACTGCTCCGCGTCAAACCCGAGCGGACTCTCGGGATCGGTTCCGCTCACCTGCTGATGACTGCAAACGCAGCCAACAGCGAGCCTGAACCGCCACGCTGGACACCGGCCGCAGCCTGGTAAATGCCACGGCCGGGTCCGGTCCCATCTCTGCCCGATGCACCACGGCGCTAAGGGCAGTTGAGTCCATAGCGTTGGTGTACGACGACACCGGTAAGCGTGCCCCTGCACATGCAAGTGCGGTCACCGCGTCATCCTTCGAGTGAACCTCTCACAGCACCCTCGAATGGAGCATCGCGATGACCGCGAACACCAGTATCGACCCTGCCGTCTTCCTGAACCGTCCTGAGTCTCCCGGAGGCTGGTTGATACGCGACCTCCGGGTTAGGGGCCACGGACTCAGCCTGCCGGCGAGCGTCCTCGTATTCAACCGGTGGCAGGTTCCCGATCGAGGAGTGAAACCGGGTTGTGTTGCACGAGTGGACCCAGCGAGCGAATTGCCATTCGACCTCTCTGCGGTCGCTCCACGCGGGTCCGCCGATGTCGATGGCCTCGGTCTTCAACAGCCCGATCGTGGACTCGCACAACGCGTTGTCGAGAGCGTCACCCACGGTCCCGATCGAGCCGGCGATCTGCGCGAGGATCAACTCGGCGGTGAACGCCACCGACCTAGACTGCGACCTGGCATCCGAGTGTTGGACCAAACCTGTTGGTGTCCAATGGGATTCACACCGAGACCGGAGGTTCAAGGCTTGGCGTAGCGCGTCGGTGACCAGCGCGGTGTGCTTGTTCGTGGTGACCCGCCACCCGAGGATCCGGCGGGAGAAGACGTCGACGACGAACGCGACGAACACGAATCCGGCCAACGTCCACACGTAGGAGAAATCGGCCACCCACAGCTGGTCGGGCCCGGTCGGGGCGTCCCAGCCGCGGTGGGCCGGGTCGGGGTGACGGACCGCCGCCTCGTCCCGCCTCGTGGTGACGGTGCGGTGCCGCCCGCGTACGACAACGTGGATCCCGGTGATCGCCATCAGCCGACCGACTTGGTCACGACCCACCTCCAGGCTCGCACGTCGGGCCGCGTGCCACATTCTCCGGACCCCGTGGACGCCCCAGTTCTCCTGCCACAAGGTCACCACGGCGTTCACGAGGTAGGCCTCGGCCAACGCCGCGTCGGACGCCGGCGTGGCCTCGATGGCGTTACGTGGACGGCGCGATCTTCATCCCGTGCTCGGACAGCACGGCACAGATCGGCTCGACGCCGAACCGCTCCCGACACCCGTCGATGTAGGCCACGACCACTTGAGTCGGCGGTCGAGCTCCGCCTGTGCGAAAGACGCCGAGGCGGTCTTGAGGATGTCGTTCGCGCGCTCGAGCTCGGCCACCCGGCGCTTGAGCGCGCGTACCTACTCAGGGTCCGCCTGACGTGTCGATGTCGGCGGGCGGGAACCCGCGGCGCGATCCTCGGCCTCGATCCGGTTACGGATCGTGGCCGGGTTGATGTCGAGCAGCGCGCGGACCTGACGACGTGCCCCGACCTTCGACCCCGTGCTGCTCGAGCCGGTCCCGGTACATCCGGACCGCCCGCTCACGAGTCGCCTCGTCGAACTTCCTCGGTGCAGGCACGAGAACAGTCTCCCTTGCTAGATCAGAACCGTCCGGGAGACTGAGGACCGTTCAAGAACATTGTCCATCACTAGCCACCAAGCCATCCGCGGCAGGAGCAGCCGACCCGAGGACGGCGAGGGACTCGAAGGGCCGATGGGTTGAACCGCCAGAGCGGCCCACGTGCGCGGCGCCGCGATCGGGCAGCTGCCACGACGGCGCCGTCCCGCGGCCGCCGTCACGGGAGAGCACAGCGCCGGCGGAGCC
>NZ_JBFULD010000050.1:0-17864 GCF_056400505.1 Terrabacter sp. P5_B1 | reverse complement strand
CTGCGGAGCGGTCCTGGATCGAACCGCTGCCCGTCCAGAACCGCCAGATGATGGACGCTGAGATCGCCGAAGACGCCGCGGCCGCGGGGGTCCCGCCACGCCCCGCGGGCCGGCTGTGGTTCCTGCGGTCGCCCTGGCCCTCCCTCACGGCCGAGCTCGTCTTCGCCGTGCTGCGTCAATGGCCCGACGCACGTGAGCCATGGGAGCGACCGAGCATTCTCGTGGCGGCCGCACGGGAGGTGCTGCGTTGGTCGGAGCAGCAGGTGTGGGACTTCTGGGCGGGTCCGCAGGCCGACGCCGCCAAGGCCTGGCGCTTGACGGGCAGACCCCCGGCCCAGTTCTCCGAGCTGGCGCTCGCCGGCCTCGGCCCTGAGCAGACGATGAGGCTCACCGCGCCGATCGACAGCGGCGGCGCGGGGCTGACCGAGGCCCAGGCCGCCGCCTGGGTCCGTATCGTCCTCCGCCCGAGGCCAGCCGAAGCCGTCGCGGCGATCATCGGCTGGCGCGCCCTCGGTGTACCTGTGCAGCCCCCACCGGACATCGCAATGTTCCTGCGCGAGATCGAACCGCGGCAGGCGGCTGCGTGGCTGGCCGACGGGTTCACGATCAAGGACGTGAGCCTGCTGTACGGGCTCGCCGACCGCGGCGCGGCGCACCGGTGGCGCGCGACCGGCTACACCGGAGAGCAGGCCCGGGCGCTGCTCTTGGCCGACCGGTCCCTGACCCCCGACGAAGCGGCGACCTTCGCCGCCGCCGGCGTCGACCCGGATGAGCAGATCCGCTGGGTCGAGGCGGGCTTCTCAGCCCACCAGGCCCGAGGATGGAGCGATGTCGACGTCCTGCCCAACGAGGCCCGCGTCTGGCGCTCGGTGGGCCTGGGACCTGAGGATGCGCGTCGTCAGAAGGCCGCCGTCGGTGGCGTCCTGCCCGATGGGGTGGAACTCGGGTGGTTCGCCTCCGGCGAGGCACCCGGACGTGGGGACATCCGCTACGGCGTCACCGACCCGCCCGGGACCCGAGGCCGGCTCGCCGAAGAGGACGCAACGATGAACGGACTCCTGGACGGAGAGTAGGCCCCGCGGACGGCGGCTGCCTTGTTCGGAACGTCCTGCACGAGCCGCCTCTCCGTTGGTGCCAAGTGGCCGGCCGTAACCGCCCATCACCCACACATCCGGCTCACGTGGTTTCAGCGGGGTCCACCATCGCCAGAGCGCCGAAGCCGCGGAAGTGGTGAACCGTACTGGTACCGGCAAATCCGGATGTTCAGTCGAGGAGCCGAGTCAGGCGGATCTGGGATACCCGCCCCCTGGTGGCACCCGTAAGTGTCACCCTTGGACCAGGGGTGAACCATGCGATTCGACGTGACCACCGACGCCTCGCCCGGTCAGGTCCTGCAGGCGCTGACGGACTTCACAGAGCGTCGTCCGCGTATCTGGCACCGGACACTGGACCCCAAGGCGTACGAACTTCGCGAGCTCGGAGACACGTGGGCCGTAGCTCGGGAGAGCACAGCACGCTCGCCATTCTGGGTCGTCGAGCGCTACGACTGGTCCGATCCGTCCGTGGTGCGGTGGGTCGACGTAGAGACCAGCTGGGGCGGCCTCGGCTCTGGCGAAGCGCGCATCGTTCCCGCCGACGGTGGCGGCAGCCGGATCCAGGCTGAATGGACCAACGGCGACGCCAGGCGCATGCGCGACAAGGCGCTGCTGTGGCTGCTCCACCGAGGGCCGATGCACCGCGTCATCGCGCGGATGTGGCGACAGACTCTGGACGAGTACGCCCGGATCTGACAACCGGGCGTCCGCTCTTCGGCAGGTTCCGACACGCGCCCGGCGGCAAGTCCCGTAAACGTCTCGCGCTGATGAGCGGACGTCAGCCGTGCCAGGCGTAGTAGGTGCTCTGGTTGATCGCGCGTGCCACGTTGCGCTCGTCCATCCACGGGTAGGTGCTTCGAATGTGTGCCGCGGCGGCCGCAGCATCGTCATGCGACCATTTGCCGTGCGCCGCATCCCAACGGTTCAGGACCCATTTCTCGATCGAACTGCGAGCCGCCTCGACGTCCTTGGCGAGGGCCGCACGCTCCTCGGGACTCAGCCCGGGCAGTCGTTCTGCTGCCAGTACCGCGACGTCGCGCCGCCAGTCGTCTCCGAACTCAAGCGCTGCATCCAAGAGCACGTTTCGCGCATCCTTGCCCCGCTTCCGAAGGAACCACACGTGCACAGGTTCCCACGCGGTCCATCCTGTTGCGCTGTACACGCCGACCGGCCCGACGATTAGCAGCGTGGTCTGATGAACGTCCTGCCCGCGGCATGACAGTTAGTTTCATCTGCCACGATCCTCAGGTGAATCGAGCGAACTATGAAGAGATCGCCGGGCGTCTGCGGGGCCTCCTCATGCAGTTGGACGACCGGCTGCCAAGCAACGACGTCACGTTGATCGGCGAGTTCATCGACGCGAACGAACTCGGCTTCGCGCTTGAACAGATGGCCGACGTGCTCAGCGAGGACGAGCAGCCGCTGTTAGCAGACGAGCGCGCCGACATGCTCACACTCGTGGATCTCATGCAAATGGGAGGCCGTGTTGCCCGAGCCCTGGCGTTCTGCCCGCTGAGGTAGAGCGGACAACCGCGTTGCGGCATGAGCGGTAAACGCCTCACGCTGATGTCAGGACGACTTGGTTGACGCGGCTGCAGGCCTCCAGGCCTTCCAGATCTCTGGTCACACCCGCTGCTGGGGCGTGTCGACCGCATAGTCCGTTGAGCGGCATGTACCTTTCGTCGTCATGGGTGTGATGCGTGAGCCGACGCTGCTGGTGCTGTCCGCGTTGGGCGACGGGCCGCGGCACGGCTACGCGGTGATCCAGGAGGTGACGAGGCTGTCTGAGGGGCGGGTGGTGCTGCGTCCGAGCACGCTGTACTCGGCGCTGGAGCGGCTGACCGGTGACGGTCTAGTCGCGGTGGCGCGCGAGGAGGAGGTCAACGGGCGGTTCCGGCGCTACTACGAGCTCACTCCCGCAGGCCGGGACGCCCTCGCCGCTGCGGCCGCCCGGCTGGAGCAGAACGCAGCGGTGGCGCGCGGCGCGCTGCGCCGGGCAGCACGTGGCGCCACTGGCGGTGCTGTGGGCGGTCAGGCAGCGACCTCGTGAAGCGCAGGGGGCCTGCCACATCGGGGGTTGCGTTCGCGGTGGAGTCCGCGCGCCTGGAGGCGGCCTACTGGGGTCTGCTGCGGTTCTACCCGCGGCGATGGCGCCGCGAGCGGGGCGCGGAGCTAGTGGCGGTGCTGATGGACGTGGCGCTGGCCGCGGGACGGAGCCGACCCTCAACGCGGGACCGGGTCGAGCTGGCCACCTTCGGTGTCCTGGCCCGGTGGGAGGCGCTCCTGGCCGGGGCGCCGGTTCGGCTGCGGGACCGCGTAGCTGACATGGCGGCGGTGCTGCTGTTCGCGGTGACGGTGTCCACGGCGGCCTTCGGCGAGGTCGCCGCCTGGCGCGCGGTCGGCACGCGGCCGAACGAGTGGGTCGGGATAGGGCCGAGCACCGCGCAGCTGCCGCTGACGCTGCTGCTGGCGGCGTACGCGTGCCGGGTCCTCGCGTTCCGGATGACCGCTCAGGCCCTGTACCTGGCTACCGCAGCCCTGATGCCCGCCACGGTTCTGGCGGGGCGCCTCCTGCACCTGGACCATCCGCCGGCGACGTTCATGCTCGTGCTAGCGGGTGCGGCGGCCACCAGCGCGGTCAGCGCTCCCATGCACGGCAGTCGGGAGCGTTTGCGCCTCGGCCTGGCCGGAGTGGTCGGCGCGGCGGGACTGTTGGCGTTCATGCATCTGTCGACGGTGGACATGCACCTCAGCCCCGTGGTCGTCAGCTACGCCTTCTACTACTTCCACGGCCGCTTGTTCATGGGCACGGCCTTGCTGTGGGTCACACTGCCCGTCTTCGCCGCGGCGCTCGGGGTGTCGTGCGTGTACCTCAGTCCTCGACCGGCGCTGACGGTCGGGGTCGCATGCCTGCCGTGGTGGGCTTTCTACATCGCTTCCGCCCTCGCCCAGATGAGGGCGGCGCCCTCCATCGACGCGAACATGGGGCTGGCGGTCGCAGGGACCGTGGTGGCCCTGGTCGCGACCGGCCTGCTGGCACTCGCGGGCTCGACCCGCCGCAGCACTGACCGGTTCCAGCCGCTGTCATGACCGGCGGGCCGGGGAAGCTGTCAGCACACGCCCCACACCCACTGCTCGGCGGCGGGATGAGCGCCGCGGACTTGGGCCGCGGCACCGGGCTGCGCGCCCCGCGGCTGCTGTCCACCCTCGTCGAGCTCGAGGACCGCGGACACGTCCATCGCCTCTCCGGAAGGCCGGCCCAGTCGGACGGTCTGCCTCGGTACCAGGTCCCGCTCTCCCCGGACGGCGGGTTCGCGCTCGAGCACCTTCGCGAACCGCGCGGTCTCCCTGCCGGGTGGCTGGTCGGCGCCGCGCGGTCAACGTGGCTGTCCGCGCTGGTGGTGCTCGCGTGCGCGGCCGTCGCCCTCCACCTGTCCAAAGGGGCCGTACCGGTCGACCTCGAGGTGTACCGGCGCGGCGGGTCCTCGGTCCTGCACTGGACACTGATCTACGAGCAACCCAGGGGGTGGCTGCCGTTCACCTACCCGCCGCTGGCCGCGCTCGCCTTCACCGTCCTCGCCGCCCTGCCGGTGGCCGGCGCCACAGCGGTCGGCGCGGTCGGCTCCTATGCAGCCCTGAACGTGGTCGCGCGCCTCACGTTGCGGCACCTGCGTGTCGACCGGGCGTGGGCGCCGGCGGTCGTGCTCGCCGCAGCATTCCTCGAGCCGGTCGCGGCCACGGTCGCCTACGGCCAGGTCAACCTCGTCCTGGCCGCCATGGTCCTGCTCGACCTGCTGCGGCCCTCGCGGCGCTGGTCCGGGGTCCTGCTCGGCCTGGCCATCTGCATCAAGCTGACCCCGGCGATCTTCCTGCTGATGCTCCTACGGCGCCCCGACCGTCCGATGCTGCGCCGAACGCTCCTCACCGTGGCCGCCGGGACGGTCTTGCCCGCCCTGCTGATGCCCGCGTCATCGGCTGCGTTCTGGTTTCACGCCCTGTGGGACCCACAACGCGTCGGCGGCCTGGCCTACGCCGGGAACCAGTCCCTGACCGGCTCCATCTGGCGCCTGACCGGTCCGGGCGGGTCGCCGACACTCACCTACTTGTTGAGCCTCGCAGCGCTCGTCCTGCTGCTCATGGGCCTTCGCCGCCCAGACGCTGACCGGCTCACCCAGGCCCTGGCCTGCGCCTTCACCGGCCTGCTCATCTCACCCGTGTCGTGGAGCCACCACTGGGTGTGGATCATCCCGGCGATGGTGTGCGCGGCTCATGCCACGACTCGCTTCCGCCAGGCGGGGGCCCTCCTGGCCGGGGCGTGGCTGGTTGCGGCCCTGACCCGGCTCATCTGGGCCGGGCCCCACGGCGGGGATCTGGAGTACACCGCGTCCCTGCCCCTCCTGGTCGCCACCGACGCCTACACCGTCCTCGGCGTCGCCACCCTCGCGCTACTGATCACGAACATCCGGACACAGCACCACCGTCCACCCGCCGCGGCCCGGGCCCCCGAGCTCCTGCCCCAACAGGCAGACGTGCACCAGTAGGACCCGCCTTCCCTCTGCATGAGGGTGCCTCGACGGTGCAAGACGCACTCGAGATCGTCCCCTTGGGCCTGATGATTCTCGGCTAGGGCAGTGGCGGCTTTGGTCGCCTCTTCCGCCTCATCCGCCTCGTCGATGCCGATGGGCCCGTGCCGCCGCGGAGGGGAGGGCCGGACCAAATCCTCTATTCGCCCGCTATCAGTTCCGGCCGGCGCCCCGCCCGCGTCGGCGCACCGCGCGGATCCGAGAAAACCACCCCGCCGTCGACACCGCCGCGGCGACCTGTGTGCTCGTAGAGGACTGAGGTCCGGCGGCGATAATGCCCGCTGCGGCACCGAGAAGCTCGTCCTGACAACGCCGGCACACGCGCCGACCTGTCACCGTCGTCACGAGCTCAACCTTGGAACTACCGAGGCCGCCCGCCTGGCGACCGCACTGTGCACAGCTGGCCATTGTTGCTCCCCTGATCGTCCGCCCAGCCCGTAAGCAAGGCGGTTGCGTGTCATCGTGTCGTCATCATGCCGTGCCGGCTGAGCTGTTGACGCTGATACGTCGGCAGGTCATCCGCCTGACTGGGGGCTGGCGAAAGCGCGCTTATCGGCACGATCGCTCGGCGGCAGATGGGGAGGTGCTGGGCCAACCAGAGCCGCCGTGAGGTTGCTTCCCGCTCCGGAGTTGGTGACAGTTCGGCCTCACGACAGGTGGGCAGCGACCGCCTTGAGGGCCCGGTCACGTTCTGGCCCGGTCCACGGGCGACCGCCCATGACGACCCACGCCAAGCGAGACGGCGTTAGGAACGCGACCGCCGTCGGCTCCCCGCTGGTCCTGGGGACTGATCCGACCACGGCCGAGATGCCMTCGACGACCTGGAGCCTGCCATTCGGGCAGTTCAGGAAAGCCTCCTGCACGTACCGCCCCATGCGCTTCGGATCCTGCGTGGGCAGCTCGATCTCCACGTAGGCGAGCGACCGCAGTGCGGACCCTTCCCCTTCGCCAGGACCGACGTCTGCGCTCAAGCCCACGCGCCGGACCCGCCGCGCCTCGGACGCGCTGACCAGATCCTCCGTGCTCAGCAACGCCCACGGAACCCCCAGCTCACAGGAGATGTCGGCCGGGTCGGGCAGCGTGACGGAGCAGGTGCTGGCACCGGCATCCCGGCCTGGCGTGAACTCGTCGTTGACGTCGATGCCCAGCCCGACGCCCGGACCGAAAATCCCGGAGAACGGCGGGGTGGCGTCGGTGCCCTCACCGAGGTCCCGGCGGGTGACGCACTCGGCCGTCTCCACGATGGGCGTCATCGTCGGCCCGCTCGTCTGCGTTGCCGTCACCCTCGGCGGGCTCGGTGACACGGAACTGGCCGTGCAAGCGGACAGCACGGCCGCAACAGCCACCACGACGGCCGTCACCGTGTGAGCGCGAGCCGACCCGCTGCCTCGAGCCTCGTGCAGCATCAAGCCCCCTCGTAGCCTCGTCTGCTGGCGAACCTGGTCCACCCCTGTCTTCATGCCCTGGAGTGTGCCAAGAAGGGTGTCGTGGCGCACTCGGGTCCCCAGCCGCGCCTGCGCCTCGAGCTAGCCGCCGACGGTCGTCAATCCGCGATTGGCGCGATATCTCATCGATGTGTTGAGCGAGAGCCCGACGGGCAGCTTGCTCGCAGCGGCATGTGCGTGCGTTAGGGCGAGTGCCGTTCGGCCGTGAGAAGAGCCCCGAATACGCGATCGTCAATCGAGGAGGCGATGTACGCCACGCGCTCCACCGGGGCTGTGAGTTTGTAGCCCATAGCGCCTGAGACGGTATCCACGTCGAGCCAGGCGCCGGTGCCGGTACGCGACATGTCGTACCACCATTGGCTGCGATCTCGAGTGAGGCGGATGAGGGTGCCGTCCCGCTTCCAGGTGTCCTGACGATCGCCGAAGCCTGTCGTGTCGCCTCCGACCGATGAGACGTGCTTGAACGCATTCAGGCTGAGCCAGAGCCGCACATCTTCGGCGTCTTCGTCCGTCAACTGGGACATGTAGCCATCCTGCCGTGGTGACCAAGTCCGTGCACACATCGGACCGACGCGCCGCTCGCGGCATGTGCGGACGTGACAGCGTGTGCGCGGTCATCGGGTGGGTGCTTCGGTAGGTTGTCGCTCGACTGGGGTAGACAGGGGATGACGTGGGCGAACCGTCACAGTTCGATGGCGGGTTGCGGTCGCGGGCCATCGACCAGACGCGGGCGCATCAGTGAATGGATCTGTTGCAGCGGCGGGCCCAGTTGGAGCGCGACACGGAGTTCGGCGGCCTCGGGAGACTGCTCGTCCATGGATCCGGCCCCACATCGGCCGATCGATCGCGACAGCACCCAGCCGCAGCGGCCGGTCTGGTGCTGGGCTGAGCGACACGGTCATCGGCACCCGACCTCGGGCAAGCCGTCGACGAACCGGGGCGGTGCCCGGTGAAACACGGCCGTCGCGACTTTCATGGAAAGCCAAGAATCCCCTCATGGGAAACTCAGGAAAGGCGTTCAGGGCGGTGTTTGCCGTATATATCCTGAGTATCCAGTAAAGGTAAGCTAAGCAAACCAAAGTACCTATTGACACGGTTCTTCCTCACGGCGAGCGTGTGCTCGGCGCCCGCGAACCGCTGGCGCCGAGCAGCGCGGCCTCCACGGGCACGCGCACTTGTCTGAGGGGACCACAACGTGAAGAGAGCTCTACCACTGCGCCGCCGCATCACGGCGGTGCTTGCTGTCGGCGCTGCCAGCCTGCTGACCAGCCTCAGCCTGTCGGCGACGAGCGCGTCGGCCCAGGTGCCCACCTCGGCACCGAGCGGCTGCCCGAATGCAGCCGTGTCCAAGGTCGGCCGCATCGGCGGCATCGACCACGCCGTGTCGGCGGCCACCGGGTGCCCCGTGGGTCACTCCGACGCCGTCCACATCGACAGCGACCCGGCCGTCGGCACGCCGCCGCTGATCTACCACGGCGGCCCGGTCATGTCGACGCACTCGACCGGCCCCCTCGTCGTCACCCCGATCTTCTGGACGCCCAAGGGCCACACGATGGACCCCGCCTACGGCGGTATCGTTGCCCGCTATCTCAACGACGTCGCCGAGGCGAGCGGCCAGCGCAGCAACGTTTTCGCCACGCTCAACGAGTACTTCGGCGCCAACGGCAAGAGTCGGTATGCGGTCAAGTTGGGACTGCCCGTGGTTGACACGCGGGCCCTGCCCGCCGACGGCTGCCAAGTGGCGAGCACCGACACCAGCGGCATCTACGCCGACAGCTCCGGCTACGACGCGTGCCTCGATGACGCTCAGGTGATCGCCGAGACGGAGAACGTCGTCGCGGCCCGCCACCTGCCGCGGGACTACGGCCACATCTACGTGATGTTCCTGCCGAAGCACGTCGAGAGCTGTTTCAACGCGGGCTCGACGACGGACGGCAACACCAACGCGTGCACGATCAACTACCAGCCGACCGCGGCGTTCTGCGCCTACCACAGCCAAGACTCCAACGGCATGGTCTACGCGAACATGCCCTTCCCGGTGTACCACTCCGGGACGCACTACACGTGCGGTAGCGAGGCCCGCGGCCACAAGGTGATCGAGACCCCGAACGGCAACCCCGACGCCGACACCGAGATCAGCCCCACGAGCCACGAGATCATGGAGGCCGCGACCGACCCCGACGTCAACACCGGCTGGTACGACCTGAACGGGTTCGAGAACGGCGACGAGTGCGCCTACACCTACGGCACGATGCAGGGCACCCCCGGTCAGCTCTGGAACCAGGTCATCAACGGCCGCCACTACCTGACCCAGGAGGAGTTCAGCAACGTCGACTTCGCCAAGACGGGCGGCGGCTGCATCCAGGGCACCACGACCCAGCCCTGACCCATCTCCAGCACGAGGGCGGTCCGGGCAGGTGCCCGGGCCGCCCTTCGTCGTCCGAGCCCACCGGGCGCAGTCACGGCGAACGTGCAGTTCGCCGAACTTCGCTGAGTCCGCTCGCGTGCGCGGTGACATCTTCGGATTAGGTGAGCCTGAGTCATGAGGCGAGCCGTTGCGCCCTCGGCGGCATGTCCGGAAAACGCCTCACGCCGATGACAGCACGTCTGGGTCGCCCCGACGACGGCGGTCAGGCCGCCGGCGTCTCGGGTATTGACGACGCCGCACTCCCCAAGAAATGCTTCGCCCTCAGGTCTGAGCATGGGCAGTGCTCCGCGCCGCGCGAA
Organism: Terrabacter sp. P5_B1; assembly: GCF_056400505.1. NCBI lineage: Bacteria > Bacillati > Actinomycetota > Actinomycetes > Micrococcales > Intrasporangiaceae > Terrabacter > Terrabacter sp. P5_B1. Next base: position 8,015 of record NZ_JBFULD010000050.1, on the reverse strand, counting down.
ACCACGAACACTGGCGCGGAGGAACTGCTCGAGGTCGGCGCTGCGAGGTTACGAGGCAGTCTTACTGGTCGGTGGGTCCGTGGGGGCTTTCTGCCAGGGCCAGCGGCCGGTGATCTCGAGCTCGAGGGAGAAGCTGAGAAAGGTGCGGATCAGCACGATGAGCGCCAGGACGAGGACGCTGGACAGTGTCGGGGTCACCGCGACGGTGCGGATGATGTCGGCGGCCACGAGCAGCTCGAGGCCCAGCAGGATCGTGCGTCCCAGTTGTTGGCGGAACTGCCGGTAGGTGCCTGGCTGCTGTCCGTGGGCACTCTGGGCCGCTCGCACTGCTGCGACGACGGCGCCGATGACCAAAACGACCACCCCGGCCGTGTCCATGCCCTTGCCGGCTAGCTCGACGGCCTCGCTGAAGTCCACATCGTTCCTTCCCGTTCATCGGTGTCACCCACTGCTGATACCCTCATGATTCCGGCGGGTACTCGCTGACGATCACGCGCAGCGCGGCATGAGCGCGCATCCCAAGTTGGGATTCAATGCAGTATCCTCGTCTACATGAGCACCCAGATTGCGGTCCGTCTGCCCGACGAGATGGTGGCCTTCCTCGACCGTGCTGTGGCCGCGGGCGAGGCACCGAGCAGGGCAGCCCTCGTCACGTCGGCACTCGAACGAGAGATGCGCCGGCTGGCCGCAGAGCACGACGTTCGGATACTTGGCGCCAAGGGTGCGGCGGACGATCTTGACGATCTCGTGGCGTGGACCAGCACCCACATTCGGGTCGAGGACTGACCGGGTGAGAGAGATCTGCTTGGTCCGCCTCGACAAGACGCGACCAGCGCTCGTCCTGACCCGGGAAGCTGCTCGGGGTGCGATGACCAAGGTGACCGTGGCCCCCATCACCGGCACCATCAAGGGGTTGTCCAGCGAGGTGGCGGTGGGACCCGGCAACGGGCTGGACCACAACTGCGTGGTCTCGTTGGACAACGTCCTCACCGTTCCGGTGGGCGCGCTCGGGCGCACGGTCGGCTATCTCAGCCCCGCACAGGAAAGGCAGCTGGCGCGAGCAGTCGTGCTGGCATACGACCTCGACGTGCCACTTCTCGAGTAGCTCACGGCGGCACGATCGGACGCCCCGTCCGCGGCATGAGCGGGCACGGCTTGATGCCGACGGCCGACCACTGTGGGTCTTTCAGGACATGCTGGCGCTGATGGCCTGCCCCGAGACGGACTGGGCGTGCAGCTCCGGCGAGCATCGGCGTCTCGGCTGGGCTGGGCGGTGGCCTCGCGGCCGGCGCTGCTTGGGTCAGGGTTCGGTGACGGCGACTTCATCGAGTGAGGGAACGCTTCCGTTGATCTCGGTCGCGCGTGACCTGCTGCCGAGCGCTTCGATGCCGCCGCCGATCTCGAGGGAGGCGATGGTTGCGCCGTTGGCGACTTCGAAGGTGACGACGTCCGCGCCTTCCGTGCGCAGTGATCCGCCTATGGTGACCGACTCGATCAGTGCCCCTCGTTTGACCGATAGGGCGACGGCCTTGAGGGTGAGTTGGACGCCTTTGACGAGGCTGGTGCCCTCTCCGCCGGTGGTGATCACGTCGTGGTGAACGGTGAGGGCGCCCATGGGTTTGCTGACCTGGATGCCGACGGAGCCGTCACCTGTGGTCTTAATGGAGTGGAAGGACGCGGTCCCTAGGGATCCGTCGTAGAGGTTGAACCCTCGGGCGCCTCCGCCGGTGGTGACGACCGGTGCCTGTAAGTCCAGGGCGTCGATGTCGCCGAAGTTGACGAACCCGATACCCGAGGGACCGGTGGACTTGATCTCGGCGGTGGCAACCCATTCCTTCACATAGCCCCAGTTGTCCAGCACCATGTCGTTCTGCCCGTGAGTGGTCACCTCTCCGGCGTTGAGGACCCGGTCCACGGCCCTCCTCGTAGGCCGCTGAGAGGGCGGGATCCTCGGTGACCCTCTCGGGGTGGAACCCGGCCGCACGGGCGCGCCGACTCGCCGCCGCTGTGTCCCGGAATCATCGATCCCGGGCGTCGGGAGGAGGCCCGGGGTGCTTAGCGGGCCGAGGCTTGGCGCCTTTCCGCTGTTCCTGGAGGCGGAGGTACTCAAGATCGTTGGCCATTGGGATGCGGGACTCGGCTGGGGGGGCTTCGACGGTGTCCTCGTTGATGCCGGTAATGAACTGCTTGATCTTGCGTTGTAGCCGGTTGGGGCGAGGCCCGGGCGACCCGGACGGTGATGGCGCAGGAGGTGGCGAGGACCTTGCCGGGCTGGAGGCTGCGGCGCTCGTCGTTGGTGGAGGGGGCCAACCCCGTTCAGTAGGCGGGGAAGTGGGGTTGGTGTCGGCTTCGGGGGGCCAAGGCACAGCGTGCTGGCTGCCGGGTGCCGGTGGGGCGTCGCTGCTCGGGGGTCCGCTGGGTGACTGCTGGGCCGGGTGCTCGGCCTTCGCGGCCTCGACGGTGGCCGGGCCAACCACAAGTTGAACGTCTCCAACAATGCCGGCTGCGCGGCGCCATTGGACGGAGCGTGTAGTCGCTGCGGTGTCCGGGAAAGAGTCGTCGAGAGCGGGCGTTGATCCTTGTGTGGCTTCCTGTGGCGTTCCGGCGTGGGCGGCATTCTCGTCGCTCCATGGTGGGCGTCTGATCGGTGGTTCGTGGGCCCGGGGTAGGTCGGACTGGTGCCGGTTCCAGTCCAGGGGCATCCAGGCCTGGTACTCCTCGCTGGCCCACGTGGACCAGCGAGCCTCGACGGTCTCGAGGTCAGGGACGGTGACGTCCGGGTCGTCGGAGAACCACCCGACGAATGTGTAGAACGGCCGTGACCCGTCGGAGTTCATCGCGTCGCTGAGGAGGGCGGCCCGGCTGGCTCCGCCGACCAGGGTTTGGCCTCGACGGCGGGCCAGGACGAACCGGGGCCCGGCGTCGAGCCCTTCTCCGCCGACGGTCGTGGTGGTGACGACGTCGTTGAGCCAGTCAAGGTCGGCCGCTCGCGGCCGCACCCGCCACCAGCGGTCTGCCCGGGCGGTGCGGCCATACAGCACCAACTGCCAGAAAGGTGCAGTCACGAGCGCACCTCGATACCGTCCCGGAACCGGGGCAGACGGTCTAGCTCGGAGAAAAGCCGCTCGGCGCGTTGCGCCGTATCGGCGTGGATGTTGCCGAAGGCCACGTTGTGCTCCTGCATGGAATCGATCTTGCGGGTCAGGTCGTTGATCTGGCCGCGGCGGAAGAAGGTTCCCGCCCCTCGGCTGACCGCCGCCAGCTGCCCGGACAAGGCGTCGCGCACTTCGGCGGCGTTGCGCGACACGTGCAGCGCGGCCTGCGACAGTTGCGAGGTGTACTGGGCGAGAGAATAGACGATCGGCAGGTGCAGGTCGCGGGGGTCGATGTCCTCGGTTCGCACGGTCGCCGCGGGGTTGAGTCCGAAGTGGCCGAGGCTCACGGGGCAGATCAGGGTGGACAGACCGGTCTGGAAGCACACGCTGATCAGTTCCTGCAGTTCACCGGCCAAGGCGTCCACCTGGCTCCGGCGGGCGGACGGGATGAGGTCGGCCTTGGTGATCAGGATGACGATCGAAGGTGCCGGCAGCGGATCCTCGAGCTGGCTGCGGGCGTGAATCGCGTGTTGCAGCAGCGAGGACATGCGCCGCAGGCCGGTCTGACGCATTATGTCGCGACGGGTGGCATCGGTGACCGGCTCGACGAGGAAGCCGCCGTCGATGACGACGTACACGCTGTCGGAGTGGATGAGGCGCTCGTGTAATTCGGCGACATCGCCGGATTCAGCGCCACGCTCGTCTTCTAGCGCGCCGCCGCGGTAGTCGAGCCAGTCCACGTTCAGTAGCGGTGTCAGGCCGTCGGTGAACCGGAACCGGTAGGGAATGTTGTCGGCCTGGTTAGGAGGCGGCAGCTCTCCGTCCTCGAACAACTTGTCCCAACGGCCGGCGAGACGCAGGTCCACGTCGGGGTCAGTGGCGCTGAGGAAGTAGCCGCGGCGGCCGGCCGACATCTCGGCGTACATGCCCAGTAGAAAGGTGGTCTTACCTGACCCGCGGTTGCCCAAGGCGGTGACCGTGAGGTTGGGCTCGTCAGCCATGTGCTGTTCCTTTCAGAACGTGAAGACATTTTCGAAGTAGGTGCCGAGCCGCTCGGCTGGTTCGACGAAGGGTGCAAGATATGCGCGGAGCTTGGCTGCCTCGACGCGGTGGAAGAGTTGCTCCTGCGATGAAGTCGGCGTGCCGTTGAGCCACTTGCCGAAATCCCGCAGCATCCCTTTCTGCTGGTACGCGGCTAGGGCACGTCGGTCGCTGAGCTCGGCTTCCCTCACTACCTGGCCGAAGTGTGCGGTGACACCCACGTGGATGCACCACAGCACGGGCAGTGCGACATTGATCGACTGGCGGCCGCAGGCGACCTCGAGGAGACAGCCGTAGACGGCGTCCGAGGCGTGTACGGCTGCGACGAAGTCCCCGAGCACCTCAGCGGCGACCGCTTCGACATCGCGTTCCCGGCCGGCGACGAGGTCCCATTTGGTCAGGGCGATCACCACCGGGGTGACCTTGTCCAGTTCGGTGAGCACGCGCACGGCGGCCGCGATGACCGGGCGTAGCCTGGCGCGCGCCCGGGCCCGGTCGACGAGCTCGGTGCTGTCGATCAGGATGACGACCCCGTCGGCGCTAGCCAGGTCCGTGCGGAGCTGGCTAGCTTGGGTCGACTCGTCGGATAGCTCGGTCAGGGCACCACCACGGTAGTCGCGCCAAATGAAGTCGAGCATCGGTGACCCGTCGTAGTGCAGTGTTAGGGCGTAGGTGGCGCGGCGGTCACTGGGGGCTGGATAGTTGCCAGCGAGCAGCCGGGTCGCGTTTCTCGACAGCCATTGGTGGTCGGCCGGGCGTTGGGCCATCACCGAGAACGGGCCCCGGGACCGCGACAGCTCGCCGTACATGGCGGCCACGTAGGAAGTCTTGCCCGCGTTGCTGATGCCCAACATCGCGATGTCCATGTCAGTCGCCCCATTCCTCCGACGTGTCGCGGGTCTGCCTGATCGGGCGGCCGTGGGTGGGCTGGTCGCTGTCTGCGGGCGTCTGGTCGCCGTGCCAGGCGTCTCGAGTCCGCCGGATGTGACGGCCGCGCTGGGGTGGGTCACCGGCCACCTGGCCCGGGCGGGCGGTGGGCCGCGACGTCCGGTCGACGGCGGTTCGCGCTTCGTCACTCCTCTGTTTGCCCGAGGCTTTTGGTTTCCGGGGGGTGACACCGCCCTCGCTGGTGACGTCTGCGGGCGATCTCGGGGTGGCTGGGGGGTGGGGTGTTGGGTTGAGGAGGGTTTCGGCGACGCTGGCAGACAGCAGCGGCCGAATCTGCTGGAGAAGGTCCAGGTGCCACGGCTCGAGCCGGTCCTCGGCGCGGGCAATCCGTGCCGCTTCGTCCACGGAGGCGGTGGGCGCGTCGCCGAGGGCGCGGACGGCTTCGGCGGCGCACCTCCGGGCGAGGGTCGTCTGGCCGTGGGCCTTGAGCCGGCGAGCGTGCTGGAGGAGGTGAAAGGCCGGGTCGGCAAGGACGTCGGCGCTGAGCGGCAGCGACGTCGGGGCGGGCATCGTCGAGTCCAACCGGTCGAGGGCTTGGTCGATGTGCTCTCGGTAGCCGGTGCGGCGCAGCAAGTGGTAGCCGTCCACAGCAGCGACGACGACAACCGCCGCGATCCGGGTTGCCCACTCCATCTGCAGGTCGCGAAGCTCGGCGGCGGCGTCGGAACAGGTGGGACGACGAAACCCGTCTCCCGCGCTGGCCTCGAGGGCGGAGAGCCGTGCGCTGGTGAAGTAGTCTGTGCCGGGCAGGAAGGTCGAGACCACCTGCGTCATGTGCCGTAGGGGGGTGTCCCCGCCCAGGTTGTAGCCACCGATCTTAATTTCGAGCTTGTTGGTGACGACCTCGACGGAGACGACCAGTGTCACTAAGTCGTACAGGTCGTGGGCGATGAGGTCGGTGTGCGGCCATTCCATGAACTTGCGGGTCTTGCGGAAGTGCGCGTCGCCGACGTTCTCGACGGGGTGCAGGGCGCTGCGGGTCCGCCACAGCAGCCGCTGCCAGAACGGGTCGGTGTCGTCCGAGGCGGTGAACAGCACCAGCGGCGGGGTCGACCCGGCCGGTGTCCTCAGTAGCCGCACGCTTGCGCGTAGCGAGCCGGGGCCCTCTTCCAGCGGATAGCGTTTGCGGAGAAATCGCTGCGCGTCCAGGTTCGCGGCCGCCTGGGCGGTCAGTGCGATCTCCGCACGCCGGTCCTCGCCGTGGCGCACGTACAACTCTCGCGCGTGCCGGTGATCCTCGGCCCTGCGCCGGTCCGCGTCTTGCCGGTCCTGGGCGCGGATGAGTTCTCGGTCACTAGCCGTGCTCTTGTACTGGTAGATCTCCAAGCCCTTGGTGAGCAGGTCGGAGACCTTGCCGACCGCATCCGAGACGGACTTGACGACCTCGGCGCCGGTCTTAACCGTCACTCCGAGTGTCACTGGATCGACGACCATGGCGCCCTCCCTGAGCCGCGTGCCAATGAGGAGCTTGCAAGCGGTGACGCGCTGAGTGTGCAGAACCGTCAGTTGAGTCCATAGCGTTGGTGTACGACGACACCGGTGAGCGTGTCCCTGCACATGCAGATGCGGTCACCGCGTGATCCTTCGAGTGAACCTCTCACAGCACCCTCGAATGGAGCATCGCGATGACCGCGAACACCAGTATCGACCCTTCCCTCTTTCTGCACGAGCAGCTGGCCCAGGCCAGCCCCGATCTGATGCGCGAGCTGCTCGGCACGTTCATCAACGCGCTGCTGTCCGCGCAGGCTGACAGCGTGTGCGGCGCCGAGTACGGCACCCGCTCGGCGGACCGGGTCAACAGCAGGAACGGCTACCGCCTCCGCGACCTCGACACCCGCGCCGGCACACTCGAGGTCGCGATCCCGAAGCTGCGCGAGGGGTCCTTCTTCCCGGACTGGCTCCTGCAGCGGCACCGCCGCGCCGAAGCAGCACTGACGACGGTGGTCGCGACCTGCTACCTGCTCGGGGTCAGCACCCGCCGGATGGACAGGCTCGTCAAGACGCTCGGGATCACCGGCCTGTCCAAGTCGCAGGTGTCGGTGATGGCCCGCGACCTCGACGAGCAGGTCGCCGCGTTCCGCACGAGGCCGTTGCACGACGGGCCGTACACGTTCGTCGCGGCCGATGCGCTGACGATGAAGGTCCGCGAGGCCGGCCGGGTCGTGAAGGTCGCGGTGATGGTCGCGACCGGTGTCAACGTCGACGGCTACCGGGAGGTCCTCGGGATCCACACCGCGACAACCGAATCCGGCGCCGGGTGGCTATCGTTCTTCCGGGACCTGACCGCCCGCGGCCTGTCCGGTGTCGCGCTCGTCACGAGCGATGCGCACGCGGGCCTGGTCGAGGCGATCGGGGCCACCTTGCCGAACGCCAGTTGGCAGCGGTGCCGCACCCACTACGCCGCGAACCTGATGGCGGTGACGCCGAAGTCCCAGTGGGGGTGGGTCAAGGCGCTGCTGCACAGCGTGTATGACCAACCGGACGCCGAGAGCGTGAACGCCCAGTTCGACCGCGTCCTCGAGGGCCTGTACGAGAAGCTCCCGGCCGTGGCGGAGCACCTCGAGCTGGCCCGCGCCGACATCCTCGCCTTCACTGTGTTCCCGAAGGAGATATGGAAGCAGATCTGGTCGAACAACCCGAACGAGCGGCTCAACCGTGAGATCCGCCGCCGCACCGACGTCGTGGGCATCTTCCCGAATCGCGAGGCCGTCATCCGCCTCGTCGGGGCCGTCCTGGCCGAGCAGCACGACGAGTGGGCTGAGCAACGCCGCTACCTCGGCCTCGAGGCACTGAAGAACGCCCGCACCGTCCTGACCGATCGCGAGGACAACCCCGAGGAGGTGAGCACCAACCTGATCGCCGGCGCCATCAACCCCTAAACGAACAACCTCGACGGATCACGTCGTACACCACCGACCCGGACTTGACCGT
>NZ_JBFULD010000049.1:0-24067 GCF_056400505.1 Terrabacter sp. P5_B1 | reverse complement strand
ACTCTGGACCATGCGCATCGTCGTCACGGGAGGGGCGGGCGACCTCGGGTCTCGAGTCGTCCGCGAGGCCAAGGCTCGCGGCCACGACGTGGTCCCGGCCAGCCGCCGGACCGGCGTGGACCTCGCGACCGGAGAGGGCCTCGAGGATGCCCTCCTCGGTGCCGACGCCGTCGTGCACTGCGCCGACGACACGTCCCGGGGTGACACCGTGACGGTCTACGCCACCCGGCGACTGGCCGATGCCGCCGCCTCCCACGACATCCACCTCGTGCACATCTCGATCGTCGGGATCGACGAGCACCCGATGAGCTACTACCGGCGCAAGCTGCGCGCCGAGCAGGGCATCGACGCTGCCGGCGGCCCGGCAACCGTCCTGCGATCCACGCAGTTCCACTCCCTCACAGCATTTTTCGCCCGAAGGCTGAGTGTCGGCCCATTCACCGCCGCGATCGGGGACATGGCCTTCCAGCCGGTCGACACCGACTTCGCGGCTCGTCGGCTCGTCGACGTCGCGGCAGGACCCCGGCCGGCGGGATACGTCCGGACGCCCGACCTCGCCGGCCCCGACGTGCTGCCGATCGGCGAGGTGGCGAGACTGGTGCGCGCCCACCGCGGCGCCTCGCCGCCCCGTGTCGTCCGGGTCCCGCCGCTCGGTCGCCTCATGCGGGCCATCTCCGAGAGCCGCACCGTCCCGGCCGCCGGCACGGCGGACCTGGGCGGCCGGACGTTCGCGGACTGGCTGGCCGCCCAGCCCGGACGGCTCACGGGGCGCTGAGGGGTCCCCGCGCACACGCGAGCGGCCGGCGCCCCCACGAACGGGACGCCGGCCGTCGGACCGCTGGGACGGGTCAGCGCGCGGCGCTGCCCTCGACGTAGTCGGAGTCGGTCTGCTTGACCCACGCCATGAGCCCCCGCAGCTCGCGGCCGGTGGCCTCGATCGGGTGCTGGGCGCCCTTCTCACGCAGGGACGTGAACTCGGGGGCCCCGGCGTCCTGGTCGTCGATGAAGCGCTTGGCGAAGGTGCCGTTCTGGATGTCGCCGAGAACGGCCTTCATGTTCTCCTTGACGTGCGGGTCGATGACGCGCGGCCCGGAGACGTAGTCGCCGTACTCCGCCGTGTCGGAGACCGACCAGCGCTGCTTGGCGATGCCGCCCTCGATCATGAGGTCGACGATGAGCTTGAGCTCGTGGAGGCACTCGAAGTAGGCGACCTCCGGCTGGTAGCCCGCCTCGACAAGGGTCTCGAAGCCGTACATGACGAGCTGGCTCGCACCGCCGCAGAGGACGGCCTGCTCGCCGAAGAGGTCCGTCTCGGTCTCCTCGGTGAAGGTCGTCTTGATGCCGCCGGCACGGAGGCCACCGATCGCCTTGCCGTAGGCCTTGGCCAGGTCCCACGCCGTTCCCGAGGCGTCCTGCTCGACGGCGAGGAGCACGGGCACCCCACGCCCGTCGACGAACTCGCGGCGCACGATGTGGCCGGGCCCCTTGGGCGCCACCATGAGCACGTCGGCGTCGGGTTCGGGCTTGATGTAGCCGAACCGGATGTTGAAGCCGTGCCCGAAGAGCAGCGCGGCGCCGGTCTTGAGGTTCGGCTGGATGTCGTTCGCGTAGACGGTCCGCTGCACCTGGTCGGGCGTGAGGATGACGACGAGGTCGGCCTCCTTGACGGCGTCGGCGACCGACGTGACCGTCAGACCCTCGGCCTCCGCCTTGGCCTTGCTCTTGCTGCCCTCGGCGAGGCCGACGCGGACGTCGACGCCGGAGTCGCGCAGGTTGAGCGCGTGGGCGTGGCCCTGGCTGCCGTAGCCGATGACGGCGACCTTCTTGCCCTGGATGATCGACAGGTCGGCGTCGTCGTCGTAGAACATCTCGGCCATGGTGGCCTTCTCCTTCGGTTGCGGTGTGCGGTGGTCTGGGTGGGACGGTGAGGACCGTGAGGACCGTGAGGACCGTGAGGACAGGAGTCGCTCAGGCGCTTCGGAGGTTCCGGTCGGTGATCGACCTCGAGCCGCGGCCGACGGCGACCATGCCGGACTGGACGAGCTCCCTGATGCCGAACGGCTCGAGCACGTCGAGGAGCGCGCGGAGCTTGTCCGAGGTGCCCGTCGCCTCGATGACGATCGCGTCGGTGGTGACGTCGACGACCTTGGCCTTGAAGAGCTGGATCGTGTCGATGACCTGGCTGCGGGTCGCCGCGTCGGCGCGGACCTTGACGAGCAGGATCTCGCGCTGGACCGACGCGTGCGCCTCGAGCTCGACGACCTTGAGCACCTCGATGAGCTTGTTGAGCTGCTTGGTCACCTGCTCCAGGGCGGTCCCCTCGACCTCGACGACGACCGTGATCCGCGAGATGTCGGCCAGCTCGGTCGGGCCGACGGCGAGGGAGTTGATGTTGAAGCCTCGGCGCGAGAAGAGCGCCGCGACGCGGGTCAGGACGCCGGGCTTGTCCTCGACGAGGACCGACAGGGTGTGCTTGCTCATGCTCAGTCCTCCCGCTCCCAGACCGGCGCCTCGTGGCGCGCGGCCTGGATCATGTCGTTGCTGACGCCCGCCGGCACCATGGGCCACACCATGGCGTCGCGGTGCACGATGAAGTCGATGACGACGGGACGGTCGTTCGTCTCGAGCGCCTGCTTGATGACGGCGTCGACCTCCTCGGGCGTCTCGGCGCGCAGGCCGAGGCAGCCGTAGGCGTCGGCGAGCTTGACGAAATCGGGCACGCGCTGCTCGAGCGGCTGCAGGTTGGTGTTGGAGTAGCGCTCGTCGTAGAAGAGCGTCTGCCACTGGCGCACCATGCCGAGCGAGCTGTTGTTGATGATCGCGACCTTGATCGGGATGTTGTTGATGACGCAGGTCGCGAGCTCCTGGTTCGTCATCTGGAAGCAGCCGTCGCCGTCGATGGCCCAGACGGTGCGCTCGGGCTCGGCGACCTTGGCGCCCATGGCCGCCGGGACCGAGAAGCCCATCGTGCCAAGGCCCCCCGAGTTGATCCACGCGTTCGGGCGTTCGTACTGCACGAACTGGGCGGCCCACATCTGGTGCTGGCCGACCCCTGCGACGTAGGTGGCGTCGGGGCCGGTCAGCGCGCCGATGCGCTCGATGACGTACTGCGGCGAGAGCGTTCCGTCCTCGCTGTCCGTGTAGCCCAGCGGAAAGGTCTGCTTCCACTCGGCGACGCGCTCGCGCCAGGCGGCATAGTCCCAGCCGCCGGCGTCGGCGTCGGCCTCGCTGGTCGCGCGGTCGAGCGTCACCTGCTGGATGAGGTCCTGGATGACCTCGCCCACGTCACCGACGATCGGCACGTCGGCGATGCGGTTCTTGGAGATCTCGGCGGGGTCGATGTCGGCGTGGATCACCTTGGCGTGCGGGGCGAACGTCGACAGCTGGCCCGTGACGCGGTCGTCGAAGCGTGCCCCCAGCGCAATGATGAGGTCGGACTTCTGCAGGCCCGTGACGGCGGCCACGGTGCCGTGCATGCCGGGCATGCCGAGGTTGAGCGGCTCACTGTCGGGCACGGTGCCCCGAGCCATGAGGGTGGTCACGACGGGGATGCCGGTCAGCTCGACGAGCCGGCGCAGGGCCTCGCTCGCGTGGGCCCGGACCACGCCGCCACCGACGTAGAGGATCGGTTGCCTGGCTGCGGCCATGAGCCGGGAGGCCTCGCGGATCTGCTTGCCGTGCGGGCGCAGGACGGGACGGTAGCCGGGCAGGTCGATCTGCGGCGGCCAGCTGAACGTCGTCGTCGCCTGGAGGGCGTCCTTGCTGATGTCGACGAGGACCGGGCCGGGACGACCGGTGCTCGCGACGTGGAACGCCTCGGCGATGGCCTGCGGGATCTTCGCCGGGTCGGTCACGAGGTAGTTGTGCTTCGTGATCGGCATCGTGATGCCCCGGATGTCCGCCTCCTGGAAGGCATCGGTGCCGATGGCCGCGCTGGCGACCTGTCCCGTGATCGCGACGACCGGGACGGAGTCCATGTGCGCGTCGGCGAGCGGCGTCACGAGGTTCGTCGCGCCGGGCCCCGACGTGGCCATGCACACGCCGACCTTGCCGGTCGCCGACGCGTACCCCTCGGCCGCATGGCCGGCGCCCTGCTCGTGGCGCACGAGGATGTGGCGCACCTTCTTCGAGTCGAGCATCGGGTCGTACGCCGGGAGGATCGCGCCGCCCGGGATGCCGAAGACCGTGTCGCAGCCGATGGCCTCGAGGGAGAGTACGAGCGCCTGTGCCCCGGTGACCTCGCGGGCCGGCATGACAGCCCCTGCGGACTGCGGCTCTGCCGTGGGTCGGGGACGGGCCAGGGAGGCCACGTCAGCGGGCGAGGGCGCCTGCTTCGTCGTGTCGCTCACGATCTCTTCCTTGTCTCGAGCACATCGTTTCCTGCCGGTTCGGGCGGACTCCACCCACAAAAAAACCCTTCGGTCCCGCGGTGGGACGGAAGGGAGCGCGCTGACCGTTCGAGCTGGTCGGCGCGCTAGGGAAGTACGAGGAGTCTGGCCACGTGACCACCGTGCTACCCGGGCCCAGCAGTGTCAATCGGCCATCTTCGGCGTCTCAGTATGTGAACCTGCAGTCTCACTTACTGTCACTCCTCGACGCCCGCGCGGAAAGTCGGTTGTTCGTACGCCGGCCGTCTCGGGACACTGGCCGTCATGACCGGTGTCGGTACGCCTCCCCCCGTCTCGCTCGTGCTGCCCGGCAACACCGAGGGTCTCAGCACCCGCCCCCTGAAGCGCGCCGATGTGGTCGCGGTCACGGCGCTCATGGCCAGGTGCGAGCAGCAGGACGTCGGCGAGGTGCTCATCGAGGAGGCCGACATCGTCGGCGACTGGCAGCGCCCCGCCTTCGACCTCGCGTCGCAGTCGGTGGGCGTCCTCGACGACGACCGCCTCGTCGCCTACGCCGAGGTCTACAAGGGCCGCTGGGCCGACGCCGCCGTCGACCCGGCCTACCGTGGACGCGGCATCGGGACGGCCCTGTCGCACTGGACCCGTGCCGTCGCCGCCCGCGACGGTGGCACCCTCGTCGGCCAGCCCGTCCCGGGCGACTCCCCTGCCGAGCGGCTCCTCGCCTCCCTCGGCTACCGCACACTCTGGACCTCGTGGGTCCTCCAGGTGCCCGCCGGGCGGGCGATCGACCCCCAACCCGTTCCGGAGGGATACGTCATCCGCGAACCGCGCGACGAGAGCGACCTGCGAGCGACGTGGACCGTCAACGAGGACGCCTTCCTCGAGTGGTCGGACCGCGAGCGCACGACCTTCGAGGAGTGGGCGGCGAACGTGTCGCGACGGCCGGGTTACGAGCCGTGGCAGCTGCGCCTCATGGTCGACCGTGATGACCAGGTCGTCGGCATGGCCTTCGTCGTCGTCTCGAGCGGCTGCGCCTACGTCGACAAGCTCGCGGTGCGGCGCGACGAGCGCGGCAAGGGGCTGGCCCGCGCCCTGCTCGTGGACGCCTTCGAGGTGGCCCGAGCACATGGTGGGGAGCGGTCGGAGCTGTCGACCGACTCCCGTACGGGCGCGCTCGGTCTCTATGAGAAGGTCGGGATGCAGGTCACGTCGGTGTGGCGCCACTGGGCGTCGGACGTCACTGCGGAGCCGGTGGCTGCGCAGCCCTGAGGAGGCGTCATGGAGCAGCACACGAGCATCGACATCGAGGCTCCGGCCGCGCGCGCGTGGGCGATCATGCGCGACGTCGAGCACTGGCCCGGGTGGACCGCATCGGTGCGCGCGGTCACGCTGCTCGACGGCGAGCTCGCCCTGGGCGCACGGGCGCGTATCGACCAGCCGCGCATCCCGACCACGGTCTGGACCGTCACCGACCTGACCGAGGGGCGCGACTTCACGTGGGAGGCGAGCTCCCCCGGAACGCGGACGACCGGCCGGCACGCCGTCGAGGCGACCGGGCCGGGCACCTGCCGGGCCACCCTCTCGATCTCGCAGTCGGGTTGGGTCGGCTCACTCGTCGGGCGCGCCTATCGCTCCCTCACCGACCGCTACCTCGCCCTGGAGGCCACCGGTCTCAAGGCACGGGCCGAGTCCTCCGAAGCCTAGACGGCAGGACTCGCGGCTCCGCCGAGGACCGGGTTGGCCGGTGACGCGGCGACGTCACCCGGGGCGAGGCCGGGCAGCCAGGTGGCGAGGTCGTTGGCCTGCGCCGGATTGGCCGGCTGGTGCACGGGGAGCCCGTCGGCGAACCAGATGACCGTCATGACCTCGCGCATCTGTGCCGCGGTGTTGCCGAGCGCCTTGTGGACCGTCCAGCCCGAGTGGAACGACGCGTCGCCGGCACGCATCGCCACCGGCTCGTCGATGACGAGACCGCGCTCCGCGACCAGACGGTCGAAGTGCTCCTCGGAGGCGTCCGAGATCCCGATGTCGCTGAGCGGCCCGTCGACATGGCTGCCGCTCGCGAACGCGAGCCCGCCGTGCGCGGGCGTGATGTCGACGAGTGGCATCCACATCGTGAGGCACCGCGCGCCGTCGAGCGGCCAGTACATCGCGTCCTGGTGCCACGGCGTGTAGCCGCCGCCGGGCTCCTTGAACAGCGCCTGGTCGTGGTAGAGCCGCACCCGCGGGACGCCGAGCAGCCTCGCGGCCACGTCGGCGAACCGGGACGCCATGACGAAGCGGGCGACCGACTCGTCGTGGCGCCAGAGGTTCATCACCTGCAGGAAGGCCATACCGTAGCTGTCGCGCTTCGCGAGCGGGCGGGTCTCGGTGCTGAGCCGCTCCACCGCCGCAGCGATGGGGCCGCGATAGGCCGCCGCCTCGCCGACGTCCGCCACCCCGGGGAGCCGGAGGAAGCCGTGGGCCCGGTAGGCCGACACCTGCTCGTCGTCGATGGGGTATGGCGTGGCGAGCTGGGGAAGCGTGTCGGTGGGCATCGAGCGGACCGTCCTTCGCGGATCACCCACGACCGGAGCAGCCGTCGGATGGGTGCAGCCCACCAGACTCGTCAGATGCGTGCCCCGGACCGCATGGTCACAGGGGTACGTTCTGGTTGGATGAGGGTGTGAGCGACACCCCATCGCCGCCCGAGGTCGGGCCGCGGTCGGCAGCCGGACGCCTCGGCCGCGTCCTGGTCGCGGCCCGCATCACCGCAGGCAGCGGGCTGCCGGTGGGAACGACCCGACGGCACCCGACGTGGGGCCTCACCTTCGTCACGGCCGGCACTGGTCGCTACCGCGACGCGCGACATGACGAGACCATCGGCGCAGGCACGCTCGTCGTCGTCCATCCAGGCCACCCGCACTGGTACGGCGCCGACCCCGGCGGCTGGGACGAGCACTTCGTCGTGTTCGACGGCGCGGTCTTCGACGTTGCCGGACGCACCGGCGCCCTATCCCCCGACCACCCGCTCGTGCACGGCCTGCCGGTGCGCCGATGGGCAGCCCGCTTCGCCGCGTTCGACCGGCCGCGACCGGCCACCCTCGACGCGCGCGACGCCGAGGCGCTCGACCTGCTGGCAGCTCTGCTCCAGGCGCGCGAGCTCGGCGAGCACCCGCGCCGACGCGGCCCCGTCGCTGACGCCGGTTGGCTCGCGCGGTCGGTCGAACTCCTGGAGGGCGACCTCACCGAGACCCTCGACCTGCCCTCGGTGGCGGCCGAGGTCGGGCTGCCCTACGAGACGTGGCGGCGGCGGTTCCGGGCCGAGACCGGCACGTCCCCTTACGCGCACCGGGCGGCCCGGCGTCTCTCGGCCGCCACCGAGATGCTCGTGCACACCGGCCTCAGCGTGCGCGACATCGCCGCCACCACCGGCTTCACCGACGAGCGGCACCTCATCCGACGCTTCCGCGAGGGCACCGGTCTGACGCCCCACGCCTACCGGGACGCCACCTGACGGCATACGTCATCCCGTCGAAACGGGTTGGTATGCCGGGTGGTTCAGCCGCAGACGGCGCCGCCGCTCGCGCTGCCGACGAGCTTGCGGTACTTCGCGAGGACGCCGCGGGTGTACTTCGGCTCCGGGTGAGTGACGCCCTCGGCGCGACGCCGCTGCATCTCATCCTCGTCGATGAGGAGGTCGAGCGCGGCGTTCGCGACGTCGAGCCGGATCGGGTCACCATCGCGGACGAAGGCGATCGGGCCCTCGTCGACGGCCTCCGGGGCGACGTGCCCGACGCACAGGCCGGTGGTGCCGCCGGAGAAGCGGCCGTCGGTGAGGAGCAGCACGTCCTTGCCGAGCCCAGCGCCCTTGATCGCGCCGGTGACGGCGAGCATCTCGCGCATGCCGGGGCCGCCCTTGGGACCCTCGTAGCGGATGACGACCACGTCGTTCTTCTTCAGGGAGCCCTTCTCGACAGCGTCCATGGCCGCCCGCTCGCCGTCGAAGACGCGCGCCGAGCCCTCGAAGACCTCGTCGTCGAAGCCTGCGGTCTTGACGACCGCACCCTCGGGGGCCAGCGAGCCCGTGAGGATCGTCAGGCCCCCCGTCCGGTGGATCGGCCGCTCCATCTCGCGGATGACGCGGCCGTCGATGTGCGGCGGGTTGATCTCCTCGAGGTTCTCGGCCATCGTCCTGCCGGTCACGGTGAGGCAGTCGCCATGGAGCAGGTCGGCGTCGAGCAGCGTCTTCAGGACCACGGGGACACCACCGATGTGGTCGATGTCCTTCATGACGAAGCTGCCGAACGGCTTGACATCGGCCAGGTGCGGCACCTTCTTGCCGATGCGCTGGAAGTCCCCGATGGTGAGGTCGACCTCGGCCTCATGGGCGATGGCGAGCAGGTGCAGCACCGCATTGGTCGAGCCACCGAAGGCCATGACGACGGCGATGGCGTTCTCGAAGGCCTCCTTGGTCATGATGTCGCGCGCCGTGATGCCTCGGCGCAGCAGATTGACGACGGCCTCACCCGACTTGCGCGCGTAGGCGTCGCGGCGTCGGTCGGTGGCGGGCGGGGCGGCCGAGCCGGGAAGGGACATGCCCATCGCCTCGCCTACCGTGGCCATGGTGTTGGCGGTGTACATGCCCCCGCACGCGCCCTCGCCGGGGCAGATGGCGCGCTCGATGGCGTCGACGTCCTCGCGCGACATGAGACCGGCGTTGCACGCCCCCACGGCCTCGAAGGCGTCGATGATCGTGACCTCCTTCTCGGTGCCGTCGGAGAGCTTGGCGACACCCGGGAGGATCGTGCCGGCATACAGGAAGACGGAGGCCAGGTCGAGGCGCGCGGCAGCCATGAGCATGCCGGGGAGCGACTTGTCGCAACCGGCGAGCAGCACTGAGCCGTCGAGCCGCTCGGCGTTCATGACGGTCTCGACGGAGTCGGCGATGATCTCGCGCGACACGAGGCTGAAGTGCATGCCCTCGTGGCCCATCGAGATGCCGTCCGAGACGGAGATCGTGCCGAACTCGAGCGGGTAGCCGCCGCCGGCGTGGACGCCGTCCTTGACCGCCTTCGCGAGCCGGTCGAGCGAGAGGTTGCACGGCGTGATCTCGTTCCACGAGCTCGCGACGCCGATCTGCGGCTTGGCGAAGTCGTCGTCGCCGAGGCCCACGGCCCGGAGCATCCCCCGCGCCGCGGTCTTCTCGAGACCATCGGTGACGTCGCGGCTGCGGGGCTTGATGTCAGGCGTCTGCGTCATGTCCTGCAGCATAGAACCGTGTCCGCTGGGTGGACACCGCATCTCACAGCCTGATCGGGCGCGCTCAGTCCCGCGTCCCGCGGCTGACGTGGAAGCGTCGGAGCGCGCACGTGCCGAGGTCGATGTCGGCCCAGTCCCCCGCGTAGGACAGCACTGCCAGTCCGCTCGTCACGAATCCTCGGCCGAGGGCCTCGTGCGCCTCGAGAGACCCCTCCCCCTCGGTGAGCATGGTCGTCAGCTGGGCCATCGTCGGGTTGTGCCCCACGACGAGGACGGCCGCGGTGTCACCCGCGTCCTCGCGCACCGTCTCGAGGGTCTGCTCGGAACCGCCGAGGTAGACGCTGCGGCGGTACTCGACGAACTCGCTGTGCGCGCCGCCGCGACAGGCCTCCTCCCACGTCTGCCGCGTGCGCTGCGCGGTCGAACAGATGACGAGGTCGGGCACCAGCCCCTGCTCGTGCAGCCACTTCCCGGCGGCCTTGGCGTCCCGCCGGCCACGGGGCGCGAGCTCGCGGTCGTGATCGGCCTTGCCCAAGCCCTCCTCGGCCTTGGCGTGGCGCATCAGGACGAGGGTCTTCTCTCTCGCGGCGCTGCTCATGCTTCCGAGCATGCTCCCGCTGGGCCGTCTTGTCAGCCCGGGTCAGAGCTCGAGGGCGGGCTTGATCCGCTTGGACGACCACATCCTCGACCGGCGGGCCGCGATCGTCGACACTGCGAGCGCGGCGAGCAGGTACGCGGCGAGGACGCCGACCGAACCGATCACGGGTGTGAGATCGGCGCCGTAGAGGAGCCGGCGCAGGCCGTCGACGGCATGACTCATCGGCACGACGTGGTGTACGGCCTGCAGCGGCGCCGGCAGCGTCTGCCACGGGAAGGTGCCGCCCGCACTGACGAGCTGGACGACCATGAAGACGAGTCCGAGGAACTTGCCGACCGCACCGAGGCGCGCCGCGAGCGCGTGCAGGATCGCCACGAACGTCATCGACGTGAAGCACAGGAACAGGAACGCGAGCACCGGGTGGGCGATCCGGATGTCGACACCGCGCCCGACGACGAGCACGAGCGACGCGACCTGGACGAGCCCGACGAGCGTGGGTGCGAGCCACCCGCCCAGAGCCGTGCGGATCGAGCGCTGGCTCGTCGCGAGGGCTCGCGGCGACAACGGCCGGACGAAGAGGAAGAGCACGTAGGCGCCGATCCAGAGCGCCAGGCTCATGAAGAGGGGAGCCAGGCCGGCGCCGTACGACCCTGCTGACGACAGCGACCCGTTGGACACGCCGACGGGGTTGCCGATCGTCTGCGCCATCGCCTTGCGCTGGGCGTCGCTCGGGTCTGGCACGGAGTCACGACCCTGGACGAGCCCGGCGTGGAGGTCGGTGGCGCCCTCGGTCAGCCCGTCGAGCCCCGACGCCAGCGAGGTGGCGCCGGAGGCCAGGGTGTCGCCCCCTGATGCCGCCCTGGACGCACCGCTCGAGAGCTGGGCGGACCCCACCTCGAGGGTGTCGAGACCGCCGGCAAGAGACGCTGCGCCGTCGCGCACCCGCACCGCCCCGGAGTGGGCCTGCGCGATGCCGTCGGTCAGCGCCGGGGTGGCGTTCGCGAGCGCCCGAGCGCCGGTGGCCACCTGGTCGGCTCCGGTCGACAGGCGCGTCAGGTCACTCGACGCCGACTGGATCGTCGTGTCCGCCTTCCCGACGTAGCCGTCGATGGTGTCGAGGCGCGACTCGACGACCGCGAGCTGTGCGTCGGTCAGGCCCTGGGTGCGCAGGTCGGCGAGGAGCGTGGTGCGGTCGGCGGTGATGCGGTTCCTGAGGTCGGCGGAGGCTGTCGCGGCCCTGGTCCCGTAGCCGGCGATGGTGCGGTTGCCTGCCGCCACCTGCTCGGCCCCGTCGGCCAGCTGGTCGGTCTGGGACGGCAGAGTCGCAGTGCGCGACTGCAGCGCGCCCAGCCCCGACGCAAGCTGCCCAGCTCCGGCCTGGAGGTTGTCGGCACCGGCGGCCGCCTGGGCGATGCCGATGTCGAGTCGCTCGGCGCCGGACGCGAGGTCGTGCAGACCGGCGGCGAGACTCGTGGCGCCCGTCGCCAGCTGGTGGGCTCCGGAGTCAGCCTTCGTCGCGCCCGCCCGCAGCTTCTCGGAGCCGTCGACGGCCTCGACGAGCTGGTCGTGCACCTGGCTGAACCCGAGCAGCAGTCTGCTCGCTGCCGTCTGGCTGACCTCACTCGCAACGGAGGCGGTCACCTGCTTGATGACCTGGTTGCCGATCATCGTGGTCATGTAGTTGTTCGCGTCGTTCGTCTCCAGCACGACGGTGGCCTGGCGCGGGGTGAACTCGGCCGTCGAGGCGAGGTCGGCCGAGAAGGTCCGCGGCAGGATGACGGCGAAGGCGTAGGTGCCGTCGTCGACGCCGCTCATCGCCTCGGCGTGCGACACGCGGTGCCAGTCGAACGACTTCGACTCGACGAGGTGGCTGGCCACCTGACCACCGACCTGCAGCCTCTCCCCCGTGCTCAGGGTCGTGCCGGTGTCGTCGCTGACGACGGCCGCGGGCACGCGCGGGAAGGCACCGTACGGGTCGTGGTTGGCGTAGAGGTAGAGACCGCCGTAGAGCGTGGGGATGAGGACGAGGGCGGCGAGCGCCAGCCGGGCCAGCCGCGAGGAGGTGAGGCGGCGCAGCTCGGCGACTGCCAGACGGACGGGGTTCATGCCGAGAGCTCCTTCCCGGCGGTGAGGGCGGCCGCCGAGGCGGCGGTGGTCAGGACGATGACGGTCAGTCCGGTCTCGGCGAGGCGCTCACAGGTCTCGAGCCAGAGGGAGTGGTCCCCGCCGTGCCGCTCCGGGCCGGCCAGGACGAGGACGCGCACCTGCGGGTGCAGGGCGCCGAGCTCGAGCAACAGACTCGTGCGGACGCCTGCTGGCAGCTGCTCCCACGGCCGGGCCGCACGGTCGGACACGTCGTGGGCCTCGAGGAAGGCGGCGACGGCCGCGCGCGACGCCGGCCGCTCGGCGAGGGCCAGCTCCTCCTGGACGACGGCACGCAGGGCGATGGCGTCCTCAGGAGCCGTGACGTCCTCGACGTCGACGAGCCGGGTGCGCAGCTGGAGGTCGGCCAGGTCGGCGGCGCCACCGATGCTGATCCGGCCCCGGAGCAGATCGACGCGGCCGCCGAGGGCCAGCGCGAGGGCAACCTGCGGGATGCCGGGTTCGGTCGCGACCACGGTGACCTCGCCGGAGGGCGCGGCGAAGGCGACGTGCTCGACGAACGGCTCGTGGGTGCCGGCGACGCTGACGTCGTCCACGACGACGGTGCGCGGGTCGGGTCCGTTTCGGCGGTCGGCTTCAACTTCAGTCACGATACGAGTATGCATCGAATACAGGTGCGTATCCAATTCGGCAGCGTATCCTGTTCCCATGACCTCGACGGCCGAGCCCCGGATCAGCGCCCGACGCCTGGCGACCCGCGAACGTGTCTTGGAGGCGGCGAGCGAAGTCTTCGCCGAGCGGGGGTTCCACGGCGCCACGGTCGAGGACATCTGCGAGCGCGCCGGCTTCACCCGCGGGGCCTTCTACTCGAACTTCTCCTCGAAGGACGACCTCGTCCTCGAGCTGTCGAGGCGCCACGCCGAGGACCTCGTCGGACGCGTACGCCGGGCCAGCAAGCGCGAGCGCGCGACCGCCGAAGAGGTTCTGCGCGACGTCTTCGCGGCGCTGGCCGACGACAGCCGCAGCAAGGAGCGCTGGCTCGTGCTGACGACCGAGTTCACCCTGCACGCCATCCGCGATGCGACCGCCCGCCGGGCTTGGGCCGCCCAGCAGCGGCGCGTCAGGGACGAGCTGGTGACGGTGGTCGACGAGGCTGTCGCCCGTCAGGGGCTGCGGCTCCCGATCCCCACCGAGCTCTTCGTCCTCGCGGCAATCTCGCTCGCACAGGGATCGATGACCCAGCGCCTCGTCGAGCCGCGCTCGCTGTCCGTCGGCGAGCTCGAGCGCACCGTCCTGCCGATCCTCCTCGGGGTCGACGCGTGACGCTGCCGGCCGTCAGCCGCCGGAGACCGCGTTGATGATGTGGACACGGGCCCCGGCCGGGACCGCCGCCTCGACCCCGTCACCCCGGGTCGCGTCCTCACCGTTGACGAAGACCTTGACGTGGCGACGGATCTGACCGCGCTCGTCACGCACCTTGCCGTCGAGGATCCGGTGCTCCGAGAACGCGCGGTCGAGCAGGGCTGCCACGGTCTGCGACTCGCCCGGCGACTCGACTTCGATCTCCGACACGCCGCCCACGAGGTCGCGCAACATGCCGGGCAGGATGACGCGAACGGGAGCGGACGGCATACGGAATCCCTTGCGGTTCAGTTGAGCTGGGCGGCGCGCACGACGAGGACGTCGGGCAGCTGGGTGGCGATGCGGTGGAACGACTCACCCTCGTCGGCCGACGCGAAGACGTCGCCGTTGCGGGTGCCGAGGTAGACCCCGACCGGGTCGGCCTCGTCCAGGGAGGCCGCGTCGCGCAGGACGCACGTGTAGCTGTGACCGGGCAGGCCACTCGCCTGCTGGCGCCACGTCGCGCCTGCGTCGTCGGAGCGCTGCACCTGCAGCTGGGCGTCCGGCGGGATGCGCTCGCCGGCGTCGGCAACCGGCACGACCCACACGACACCGGCCCGGCGCGGGTCGGCGAGGACGGTGAACCCGAAGTCGGTGGGCAGGCCGTCGGCGATCGAGTCCCACGTCTGCCCGTTGTCGCCGGAGCGGTAGACGCCGTTGTGGTTCTGGGCGAAGAGCTCGCCGTCACCCTGACCGCGAGCGACCTTGTGCACGCACTGGCCGTACTCGGGGTACTCGTCGTCGGGCATGAAGCCGGCCCGGATGCCGGGGTTGCTCGGCACCCAGGTGTCCCCGCCGTCGAGCGTGCGGTAGACGCCCCCGGTGCTCATGGCGACGAGGATGTTCTCCGGATGTCCGGGCTCGGGGAGGATGGTGTGGACAGCTCCGCCGCCGAACCCCGGCTCCCAGTTGGGGCGGTGCGGGTGGTCCCACAAGCCACGCACGAGCTCGTAGCGCTCACCGCGGTCAGTGCTGCGGAAGAGGGCGTGCGGCTCGACGCCGGCCCACACCACGTCGGCGTCGTTGGGGTCGGGCGTCAGCTGCCAGACGCGCTCGAGCGCCGTGTCGGTGTCGCTCGGGAACGACAGCGCCCGCTCGGCGCTCTCGGTCCACGTGCGTCCACCGTCGGTGCTCGCCTGGACCGTCGGGCCCCAGTGCCACGACTTGACGCCCGCGAGCACCGTCGCTCGACCCTCGCGCGTGTCGACGGCAACGGACGCGACCTCGCTCATGAGGAAGTGCGGACCCTCGAGGGCCCACTCCCGACGATCGGTGCTGCGCGCGATCCAGAGCCCCTTGCGCGTGCCGATGGCGACGATGGTCTCGGTCATGTTGACAGTGTCCACTATGCGTGGGATGCAGACAAGGGCCCTGCCACGACGTGGTCGACCTGCTCACCGGACAGCATGCTCTGCACCTGCCGCCGCACCAGAGCGAGGGCGCGGGGGCGCATCGCCCGGGTCGCACCCCCGACGTGCGGGGTGATGAGGACGCCCGGGGTCGTCCACAGCGGGTGCCCCTCGGGGAGGGGCTCGGGATCGGTGACGTCGACTGCCGCTCGCAGCCGCCCGGAGGCACACTCGGCGACGAGCGCCTCGGTGTCGACCACCGGCCCCCGGGCGACGTTGACGAGGAGCGCGCCATCCGGCATACGACCGAGCATCGACGCGTCGAAGAGCCCGCGCGTCGCATCGGTGAGCGGCACGATCACGACGACGACGTCGTGGTCCGGCAGCAGGTCGGGCAGGGCGTCGATGCCGTGCACCTGCGACACGAGCTCATCGCCGGACCGGGCTCGCGAGGCGACCGCCGTCAGGGCCACCTCGAACGGCGCGAACCGGCGGGCGATCGCCCGGCCGATCTGACCGTAGCCCACGACGAGCACGCGGCTGTCGGCGAGAGCCGGACGCAACCGCAGCGGCTCCCAGTGCGAGCGCCCCTGCGAGGCAACGAAGTCGGGGATGCCACGAATGGAAGACAACGTCAGCGTCAGGGCCAGCTCGGCCGTGGACGCGTCGTGGACGCCTGCCGCGTTGCACAGGTTCACCCCGTCGGGCAGCTCGGCGGCGTACTGCTCGTAGCCGGCACTCTGCAGCTGGACGACCTCGAGCGCATCGAGCCCGGGGGTGACGCGGGCGAGGCTCACCTGCGTCATGTAGGGGACGACGGCGAGTCGGACCTCATTGCCACGCGGGTGCGGCTGCTGCATGTCCCAGACGACGGTGTCGACTCCTTCGAGGTCGGCGAGCGCCTCGACGTACTCGGGGTCGGGGACGGACACGACAAGAGGATTGGCAGCCATGCCGAACACGCTAACGAAGCCTCACGGAAGGCGGGGAGCAGACCCGGCTCGTCAGGGCTAGGCTCGCGCGGTGATGACGCAGCCCCACGTCCTGGCCCTCGGCTCGGGCCGACGCGCCGTCCCGAGCGGAGGCGGGCGGCCGACCGCCATCGACAAGCGGCCCGTCGACGCGTTCGAGGTGCGCGATCCCGGACCGAAGCGCGGAGGACTCGGCAGCGGGGTCGTCGGTGACGAGATCGGCAACCCCAAGCACCACGGCGGCGAGCTGCAAGCCGTCTACGCCTACCCGCGCGAGGACCAGGAGTTCTGGGAGCAGCAGATCGGGCGACCCATTCCCTCAGGGGGATTCGGCGAGAACATCACGACGTGGGGCATCGAGGCGACCCACGCTCTCGTCGGCGAGCTCTGGAGGATCGGGGACGTCGTGCTGCGGGTCGAGGTCCCCCGCATCCCGTGCCGGACGTTCGCAGCGCACATGGGCGAGCCTCGATGGGTGCGGCGGTTCACGGAGGCCGGGCGCACCGGCGCCTACCTCTCGGTGGTCACGGCGGGCGTCGTGCACCGCGGAGCCGCCATCGAGGTCGAGCGACCCGGCCACGACATCGACCTCCTCGTGCTCTTCCGGGCCTTCAGCGGCGATCTCGCCGCCGCCCGCAGGGTGGTGGACGCGGACGTCGTCCATCCCGACGTCCGCGCCGGACTCCTCGACTCACTCTCGCGTCGCGGGGGTTGAGCCACCGGCTCCCTTCCCCCGGTGGGCCACAATGAGGTATGCCGCACACGTGCCGATCGATCGGGCGCGCCCTCGTGGGAGGGGTCGCCGTCGAGAGCCCGACGACGCCGAGCCGGACGACGCCGAGCCCGACGGCGCAGAGCCCGACGGCGCAGAGCCGGACGACGCAGAGCCCGACCACAGCATCCGGCACCACGACGGCGAAGGCCCCCGAGACAGCTCGTCCGTCGACCGCCGACTCGGCCCCACCGTCGACCCTTCTCGGCGGCCTCGACATCGGGTGGTCGATCGCAGTGCTGCCCGACGGCAGCGCCCTGGTCAGCGAGCGCAACACCGGCCGCATCGAGCACGTGCCCAAGCCCGGTTCCGGGGGCACGGCAACCGTCGCCGGGCGTCTTCCCATTACGCGCACCGAAGGCGAGGGAGGCCTCCTCGGGCTCGCCGTCCCGGAGGACTTCGACGCCGACCCCGTCATCTATGCGTACTACTCGACCGACAGTGACAACCGCATCGCTGCCGTGCCGTGGCGCAACGGCACCATCGGCGAGCCGGTCGTCATCCTCTCGGGCATCCCCCGCGGCCGGAACCACAACGGCGGACGCATCGCCTTCGGGCCCGACGGCTATCTCTACGTCGGCACGGGCGAGGCCGGTGACACCTCCCTGGCGCAGAACCTCGGGTCGCTCGGAGGCAAGATCCTGCGCATCACCCGCGACGGCGACCCCGCGCCGGGCAACCCCTTCGGCGGGTCCCCCATCTGGTCCTACGGCCACCGCAACGTCCAAGGCCTTGCCTGGGACAGCCGGAAGCGCCTGTGGGCCAGCGAGTTCGGTCAGGACACCTATGACGAGCTCAACCTCATCGAGCCCGGCAAGAACTACGGCTGGCCTGAGGTGGAGGGCCACGCCGGCAACCCGGACTTCGCCGACCCGGTCGCCGAGTGGCCGACGTCGGAGATGTCCCCGAGCGGCATCGCCGTCGGCCCCGACAACGCCGTCTACCTGGCCGCGCTGCGGGGCCAGTCGGTGTGGCGCGTGCCCCTCAACCCCGACGGTTCGGCCGGCACGCCGACCCGCCACCTGCAGGGGACCTACGGCCGCATCCGCGACATCCGGTTCGTCGACAACCGGGTCTGGGTCACGACGAGCAACAACGACCGCGCCGACCGACTGCTCTCCCTCCCCCTGTCCGCCGTCGGGGCCAGCGCCGGCGGTAGGGCCCGCTGACCCGCGCCGTGTGCCTGAGTCACGGCCGGGGCTGCTGCGCACCTGGGAGGTGACTAGCCTGACGGGCAGGGACGGCGTCGGCGTCGCCCACGAGCAGAGGGGCACCCGATGGGTTCGTACGACGAGATCCTCGACCAGGTTCCGATCGACCAGCTGGCGGGCCAGCTCGGGGTCGGCAGCGACGAGGTCCGCCAGGCGGCTGAGCACGCCCTGCCTGCGCTCCTGGGTGGACTCCAGGCCAACGCCTCGGACCCGGCGGGAGCCGACTCGCTGCTCGCGGCGCTGTCGGACCACCAGGGGGCGGTCAACAGCCTGGGCGACGTCGACGAGCGGGACGGTCGCGCCATCGTCGGCAACATCTTCGGCGGCAACACCGACCAGGTCGTCAACCAGCTCGGTGGCCTGGGCGGCACGTCCGGGACCCTCGTCCAGAAGCTGCTGCCGCTCCTCGCGCCGATCGTCATGTCGTGGCTCGCGAACAAGATGGGTCAGGGCGGCCTGGGCGGCATGCTCGGCGGCGGCTCAGGCCCGACCGGTAGCAGTGCCGGAGCGGGCTCCAGCGATGCCGGACCGCTCTTCCCCGGCGGTGCGGGTGCCGACAGCGGACCGGTGCAGGCTCCGGGCAGCGCGACCTCGACGGGCGCAGCCGCAGGCGGCTCCAACCCGCTGCAGGACGTCCTCGGCCAGGTGCTCGGCGGGGGCGCCGGCTCCTCGGGTGGCAGTGGCGGGGCCGGCGACATCCTCGGCGGCCTGCTCGGCGGGCTCCTCGGCGGCGGCAAGCGCTGACCCCTCCCCCTCCCTCGTCGAGAGGCCACCAGTTGCCGCCTCCCACCCGTCGAAGGGCCACGATGCGCCGCCCTCCGATCGTCTAGAGGCCACTTCTTGTGACAAGAAGTGGCCTCTCGACGTGGGCGAAGCGGCCGAACGTGGCCTTTCGACGGTTGAAGGGCGGGGGTTACTGGAGCTTGGCGAGGATGAGGTCGCGGGCCTTGCCGGCGTCGGCCTGACCCTTCATCTCCTTCATCACCTGGCCGATGAGCGCCCCCGCGGCCTGCACCTTGCCGTCGCGGATCTTGTCCGCCACGGCGGGGTTGGCCTCGATGACCTTGTCGACGGCGGCCTCGAGGGCACCGTCGTCCTGGACGAGCTCGAGCCCCCGGGCGTCGGCGACCGCCGTCGGGGTGCCCTCGCCGGCGAGGACGCCGTCGAGCACCTGGCGTGCCATCGAGTCGTTGAGCCGTCCGGACGCGACGAGCCCGTCGAGCTCGGCGATGTGCGCCGGCGTGAGACCCAGCCCGGCGGCATACGTGACGATGTCCTGGCCCTCTGCGTTGGCCCGCCGTGAGGGCTCACCGAGCCACCACTTCTTCGCGGCGCCGGCACTCGCGCCGGCCGCGACCGTCTCCTCGATGAGCTCGACCGCGCCGGCGTTGACGACGTCGCGCATCTCGAGATCGCTGTAGCCCCAACCGGACTGGAGCCGATTGCGGCGCAGCCCGGGCGGCTCGGGCAGGGTGCCCCGCAGGGCATCGACGGTCTCACGCGTCGGCGCCACGGGCACGAGGTCGGGCTCGGGGAAGTAGCGGTAGTCCTCGGCGTCGGACTTGACGCGACCCGACGTCGTGATGCCGGTGTCCTCGTGCCAGTGGCGCGTCTCCTGCAGGATCGAGCCGCCGCCGTCGAGGATCGCCGCATGCCGGGAGATCTCGTAGCGCACGGCCCGCTCGACCGAGCGCAGCGAGTTGACGTTCTTCGTCTCGGTGCGGGTGCCGAGACGCACGGCGAGCTGCTCCGCGCTCAGCGGGTCACCGACGCGCGGGCGCAACGACACGTTGGCGTCGCAGCGCATCGAGCCCTGCTCCATCTTGACGTCGCTGACGTCGAGGGCCCGCAGCAGCTCGCGCAGCGCCGAGACGTACGCCTTGGCGACCTCTGGTGCGCGCTCCCCCGCGCCGACCATCGGCTTCGTGACGATCTCGATGAGGGGGATGCCCGCGCGGTTGTAGTCGACGAGTGAGTGGTCGGCGCCGTGGATGCGGCCGGTCGCGCCGCCGATGTGCAGCGACTTGCCGGTGTCCTCCTCCATGTGCGCGCGCTCGATCTCGACGCGGTAGACGCTGCCGTCCTCGAGCTCGACGTCGAGGTGTCCCTCGAAGGCGATCGGCTCGTCGTACTGCGACGTCTGGAAGTTCTTCGGCATGTCCGGGTAGAAGTAGTTCTTCCGGGCGAAGCGGCACCACTCGGCGATCTCGCAGTTGAGCGCGAGCCCGATGCGGATGGCCGACTCGACGGCCTTCTCGTTGACGACGGGAAGCGCGCCGGGCAGGCCCAGGCACACCGGGCAGACCTGCGAGTTGGGCTCTGCGCCGAACTCGGTCGGGCAGCCGCAGAACATCTTCGTCGCCGTGTGCAGCTCGACGTGGACCTCGAGGCCCATGACCGGGTCGAACTTCGCCATGGCCTCGTCGTAGTCCATGACGGCGTCCGTTGCGACTGTGGTCATGTCAGGCTCCCTTCATCGCAGCAGCGCCGCGCAGCGCCGGCGCGCGGTCGAGGATCGGACCGCCCCAGCGGTCGACGAGGGCGGCTTCGAGGGCGGCGCCCACGGAGTAGAGCCGGTCGTCCTTCATCGCGGGCGCGAGGATCTGGATGCCGGCGGGCAGGCCGTCCTCGTCGGCGAGGCCGGACGGGATGGACATGCCGGGTACGCCGGCGAGGTTGGCCGGGATGGTCGCGATGTCGTTGAGGTACATCGCCATCGGGTCCTCGAGCTTGTCGCCGAGCTTGAACGCCGTCGTCGGCGCCGTCGGGCTGACGAGCACGTCGACCTTCGCGTATGCCGCGTCGAAGTCCTGAGCGATGAGCGCGCGGACCTTCTGCGCCGAGCCGTAGTACGCGTCGTAGTAGCCGGAGCTGAGGGCGTACGTCCCCAGGATGATGCGGCGCTTGACCTCGTCGCCGAAGCCGGCGTCTCGCGTGGCCGCCATGACCTGCTCGGCGCTCGGGGCGTCGACACCCTCCGGCAGCACGCGCAGGCCGTAGCGCATCGCGTCGAACTTGGCGAGGTTGCTCGACGCCTCGCTCGGGAGGATGAGGTAGTAGGCCGCGAGGGCGTAGTCGAAGTTGGGGCAGCTGACCTCGACCACCTCGGCGCCGAGCTCCTCGAGCAGGGCGACCGACTCGTCGAAGCGCGCGCGGACGCCGGGCTGGTAGCCCTCGCCGCCGAGCTCCTTGACGACGCCGATCCGCATGCCGCGCACGTCAGCAGCGCGGGCCGCCTCGACGACCGCCGGGACCGGAGCATCGATGGACGTCGAGTCCATCGGGTCGTGCCCGCCCATGACGGCGTGGAGCAGYGCGGTGTCGAGGACGGTGCGGCCGCAGGGGCCGGCCTGGTCGAGCGAGCTGGCGAGGGCGACGAGGCCGTAGCGCGAGACGCCGCCGTAGGTCGGCTTGGTACCGACGGTCGCGGTGACCGCCGCAGGCTGGCGGATCGAGCCGCCCGTGTCGGTCCCGGTCGCGAGCGGAGCCTGGAACGAGGCGAGCACCGAGCTCGAGCCGCCGCCCGAGCCGCCCGGGATCCGGCCCAGGTCCCACGGGTTGCGCGACGGGCCGTAGGCCGAGTGCTCGGTCGAGCTGCCCATCGCGAACTCGTCCATGTTGGTCTTGCCGAGGATCGGCAGGCCGGCCTCGCGCAGCTTCGTGACGACCGTCGCGTCGTACGGCGGGATCCAGCCCTCGAGGATCCGGCTGCCGCACGTCGTCGGCACGCCCTTGGTCGTCATGACGTCCTTGACGGCGATCGGCACGCCGGCGAGGGCGCCGAGGCCCTGGCCTGCCTGACGTCGTTCGTCGACCGCGCGCGCCTGGGCGAGGGCGCCCTCGGTGTCGACGTGGAGGTAGGAGTGCACCTGGCCGTCGACGGCGGCGATCCGGTCGAGGTGCGCCTGGGTCACCTCGACGGAGCTGATGGTCTTGCTCGCAAGGGCGTCGGCCAGGGCGGCGGCCGTGGCCCTCGTCAGGTCGGTTGGCAGGTCGGTCACGTCAGTGCCTTCGGTTCGTAGCTGCGACAACGGGTTGCGTGGGTGCCCGTCACGGGCGGGGCGTATGCCGGTGCTGGGCGACACGGCATACGCGGGCTTCGCGGGAGCGCTCAGTCCTCGTCGAGGATGCGTGGCACCGAGAAGCGCTGCTGCTCGGCCTCGGGTGCCCCGGCGAGGACGGCTTCGGCGCCGAGGCTCGGGCGCACCACGTCGGGGCGGGTCACGTTGGTCAGCGGCATCGGGTGCGACATCGGGGCGACGCCGTCGGTGGGGGCCTGCTGGACCTTCGCCACGGACTCGAGGATGACCCCGAGCTCACCCACCATGCGGTCGAGCTCGGCGTCGGAGAGCTCGATGCGGGCGAGGTCGGCCAGGTGGGCTACGTCGTCGCGGGACAGGGATGACATGCGGGCCAGTCTATGGGGCGGCCCCTCGGGCACGGACCACGCATCCGGGTGCCCGCGGCGGGCTGCCGGTCAGCCCACGGTGGTCCGAGCGTGGAACTCACGCAGGCGCGGGCGTGTCCTGCGGCCGGGGTCGCTCGTTGACCACACCGGATCCACGAACCGCCCAAGGAGACCCCTCGATGACGAGCCCGGCCAGCCCGACCACCGCGACGCCCGAGCCTGCGGACACTGCGACACCGCCCACCCCGACCACCGCGCCGCCCGCGGACCGGGCGTCCGCCAAGGCAGACGCCGTCCCGGCGCGTCGCTCCCCCGACGTGCGCGCCGGGGCGCGCAAGGTGGTCAGCCTCACCGGAGCCGGTATCGCGCGGCTGCGCACGATGCTCGGCCAGATCGTCTGGTTCGCCTGTCTCCTCGCGGCGACGGCCCTGCTGCTCGGCGCCCTGCTCGTCGTGCTCGAGGCCAACACGCGCAACACCCTCGTCGAGGCGGTCCTGCGTGCGGCGGACTGGGCCGATCTCGGCGTCTTCAGCCGCACCGCGGGCGTCAAGCAGTTCACCGGCGACGGCGCCGTGGTCAAGAACGCCATCACCAACTGGGGTCTCGGCGCGGTCGCGTGGCTCGTCGTCGGTCGGCTCGCGCGGCGCATCCTCACCCCCTGACGCCGGATCGGTCTTCCGTCACGAACTCAGGGGCACTCACTCCACGACGTCGGGAGCGGGCAACCGGGACCCACGACGGTGTTGAGTAGGTGGGATCGGTCGCCGATGAGAAATGGCGCCGACAGTTCTGAGTCCGGTCCGGTGAAACCGCGCTGCACGGATCAAGGGAGAGCCACCAGATGAGACCACTTCGATACTCGATCAACGTCACCCTCGACGGCTGCTGCCATCACGAGGCAGGGCTGCCCCCCGACGAGGAGTCGATGCGCTACTGGACCGCTGAGATGGAACGAGCCGATGCCCTGCTGTTCGGCCGAGTGACCTACGAGATGATGGAGTCCGCGTGGCGGCGGCCGGCCACGGGCACGTGGCCCGACTGGATGGACGAGTGGGAGATTCCGTTCGCCGAGACCATCGACCGGACGAAGAAGTACGTCGTGTCGAGCACGCTGAGCGGGGTCGACTGGAACGCCGAGATGGTGCGCGGCGACGTGGGGCAAGCGGTTCAGCGGCTCAAGCAGGAGCCAGGCGTGGGCCTCTTCGTGGGTGGCGTGACGCTCCCCCTGGCGTTGGCAGATCTGGGACTGATCGACGAGTACGTGTTCCTGGTGCAGCCGGTCCTGGCCGGACACGGGCCGACGTTGCTCGCCGGTCTGCGCGAACGCATCCAGCTCGAGCTCGTGGATCGCCACGCCTTCCGGTCGGGGGCGGTCGCGTTGCGATACCGGCCCAGCCGAGTAACGGCTTGCTGAAGGCACCACCGCCCCTTGACAGCCGTGCCTGCCCGCGTTCGAGGGTGACTCAACTCTTGCGGGACCGCAGTTACTGCGCCTATGCTGAGCGGATGAGCGACGACGCACGACGGCCCCTTCCGGCCGAGACGGAGCGGACCCTGCGCACGGCGGTCGACGCCGCGCGCGAGGCGCTCGAGCGCGCCGACGCCTCCCGCCCCCTCGACGCGCTGCCGCTGCTGCGAGCCGCCCAGGAGCACCTGACCTCCGC
>NZ_JBFULD010000048.1:0-17012 GCF_056400505.1 Terrabacter sp. P5_B1 | reverse complement strand
CTCGTGAGCTGCACGACGGTGTCGTGCAGGAGCTCGCCTACATCCGAGCGGAAACGCATACGGCTGTGGACGACCCGGAGGACCGCGAACGCATGCTCGCCTCCTGCGACCGTGCACTCGACGAGGCGCGCGCCGCCGTCGACGCACTGGGCCGCAGCAGCGAGGAGCCGCTCGGCTTCGTCCTGCACCGGGCGGCGCGGCAGGTGGCCGAGCGCTACAACGCCAGCCTCGAGGTCGAGCTCGACGACTCCGTCCACGCCGACGATGACCAGCGTCATGCCCTCATCCGCATCACCCGGGAGGCGGTGTCCAACGCCATCCGCCACGGGCCCTCCGATCGCGTCCTCCTGCGGCTCGAGCGCGACGAGCAGCTGCGCCGACTGCTCGTCCAGGACGATGGGCAGGGCTTCGACCCCGCGACGATCCGGGGCAATGCCACCGGCTACGGCCTGACCAGCATGGAGGAGCGCGCCGCGTCCCTGCGCGGGTCCGTCTGCATCGACTCCGCGCCTGGACGCGGCACCACCGTGGCAGTGACCTGGTGAGCCTGCGCGTCGTTCTCGCCGACGACCACGCGCGCATCCGCGGTCGCGTCCGCGCGGCGCTGGAGGGCAGCGGCTGCGAGGTCATCGGCGAAGGCGCCTCGGCGGAGGACGCCGTGCGGCTGGTGGTCGAGCACCGCCCCGACGTGGCCCTGCTCGACATCCACATGCCCGGCAGCGGCATACAGGCTGCCCAGGACATCACGAAGGCCGCGCCAGAGGTGGCCGTCGTCATGCTCACCCAGTCGGCGGAGGACGACGACCTCTTCGACTCGCTGCGCGCCGGCGCGTCCGGCTACCTGCTGAAGGACACCGACCCGACGACGCTGGCGGACAAGCTCCGCAGTGTCCTCGACGGCGATGCAGCGATGTCCGCTCGCCTGGTCGCACGGATCATGGACGAGTTCCGGGCCCCGACGAAGCGTCGCTTCGGACGGACCACGGTCGCGGCCGCCAAGCTGAGCGCCCGGGAGTGGGAGGTCATGCAGCTTCTGAGCGAAGGCCTCGCCACCGACGAGGTCGCCCGACGTCTCTTCCTCTCCGCGACGACCGTCCGCGTGCACGTGTCGTCCGTCCTGAAGAAGCTGCGAGTCAAGGACCGGGAGAGCGCCTTCAGGCTCCTTCGCGGCGAGTGAGGCCCAGGCCCTCGTCGACGAGCTGGGTCAGCGCGTCGATGAGCGCGTCGGCCTCGTGCAGGGTGTACTCCTCGGCGCCGAGCAGCACGTAAGGACCCTCCGACAGCTGCGCGTTGGGGTCGATCGTCGCGCACAGCTTCATCGACACCCCGCGCACGAGGAGCTCGACGCTCACGTGGATGGAGTCGTCCTCCCCCTGCCGTATGCCGTGTCGCTGCACGCACCAGGTGGGGCACGTCGGCGGCCGCGTCGCCTCCACCTTCGTCGTGGCGGTCATGACGTCCTTCTCTCCCAGAGATGTTCGGTGGTGTGGGAAGGGCCCCGCGCCGTGACGACGCGGGACCCTCCCCTCTTGCCCTCAGTCCCTTGGGACTCAGGTGGTGATTCAGCGAAGGCCGATGGTGACGAAGTACGTCTGGCCGTCGTCGAGGCGGACGCCGATCTGGTAGTAGCTGCCACCAGTGCTGGGCGTCTTCCAGTTGTAGATGTACTGACCCGCGTCGTACTTGAAGGTCGAGCCGCTGTCAGCCGTGACGGTCTGCACCGTCTCGTCGACCGGCAGGCTCATCGCCCCACCCTTGACCGGCGTCAGCCAGGCCGGCGCTACGGCCGACTGGACCGCTTGGCCCGCAGCGTTCTTCAGCTGCAACTTGACCGGGATGGTGCTGCCGGCCTTGAAGACGCTGGTCGAGGTGCCGACCTGGTGCGCCGTGTCGTTGATGGGCTGGAGGAACCCGTCGAACCTGTAGACGACCTTGTAGGTGCCCGTCTGGCTGACGGCGTTGCCGGCCTTGTCGGTGGCGGTCGCCGTCCAGTTGAACGAGCCCACGCCGTTCACGGTGCCGCCGGTGACGCCCACGGTGCAGGTGTCCAGACCCGAGAAGCTGTCCGTCGCCGTACAGCTCGCGGTGGGAGCGCCACCGAGGGTGTAGAACCCGTTGGCCACGTTGACCTTGGTGATCGTCGGGTTCTCGTTGTCGATGTTGATCCCGGAGACCGAGCCGGTCCCCACGTTGTCAGCGACGTCCTTGGCGGACCCGCTGGCCGACTGGGCCGCGCCGTTGTTCGACAACGTCACGTCGTCCTGGCAGGACGCCATGCCGGACAGGGCATCGGCACAGGTGAAGTGGACCTTCACCGGGCTGACGTACCAGCCGTTCTTGCCCACGGTCCCGCTGACGACGGACCCGTTGATGCTCGGCTTGGTCTTGTCGAGCTTGATCGTCACCAAGTCAGTGCCGGTGTTGCCAGCAGTGTCCTTGGCCGAGCCGTTGACGGCGAGACCGGTGCTGCTCGTCTCGCTTCTGATCACCTGGTCCGGCGTGACGCTGCCGGCGGCAACGCCCGAGCCGGGGTCGGTGTCCTTGGCCTCGAAGTGGACCGTGACGTCGCTGTTGTTCCAGTCCGACGCGTTCGCCTTGGGGTTGACCGTGTGGGTCACCGTCGGGGCGATGTTGTCGTACTTCACCGCAACCGCCTGGGACGGCTCCACGTTGCCGGCCACGTCGACGGCGTAGTACCTCACGCTCGCCGTACCGGTGCCGCTCAGCGGCACGCTGACCGACGTGCTTGCGCCCGCCGCCACCTGCTCGGTGCCGCCGTTGACGGTGTAGTGGATCTCCTTGACGCCGGACGGGCCGACGTCGGTGGCGTTGAGCACGACCGTGGCGGTGCCGCCCGTGCAGTAGCCGTTGGTGGCCGTGCACTGGTTGTCCGCGGTGGTCTGGGGCTCGTGCCCGTCGATGTTGATGCCGCTGACCGTCTTGGCGATGGTGTTGCCCGCCACGTCCGTGGCCGTGCCACTGGTGACGCTCTGGTTGGCGCCATCACCGGAGACCACCGCGTCGGACGGGCAGGTGCCCATGCCGGAGCCGGCGCTGCCGTCGGCCAGAGCCGGGTCGGTGCAGCTGAAGCCGACTGTCACGTCACCGTGGTACCAGCCGGCGGCGTTCTTGCCGGTGGGGAGCTGTGCGGTGATGTCGAGCGGGGTGCGGTCGATCTTGATGCCCGCGATCGAGCCGGTGCCCTGGTTGCCTGCCTTGTCGCTGATCTTGGCCGAGGCACCGAGGTTGCGGCCCTCGCCCTTGACCGTGCTGTTGGCCGGCTGGGTCGTCGTGTCGATGCCCGACAGGCCGTCGACGCCGGTCCACGCGACGGAGACGTCGCCGCGGTACCACTCGCCACCGTTGGAGTCGCCCGTGGGAGAGCCCGTGAGGGACGGAGCGGTCTTGTCGATGCTGATCCTGTCGACCRTCACGGAGCTCGCGTTGCCGGCCACGTCCTGGGTGTCACCCTGGACGGACTGGTTCTCACCCTCGCTCGACACCGTCTGGTCGGGGCCACAGCCCGCGATCCCGTCGGTGACGTCACTCGGGATCCCGGAGTCGGCGTCCGTGCAGCTGAAGGCGACCTTGACGTCCGTGTTGTTCCAGCCGAACGAGTTGGCCCCGGGGGTACGCGTCGGCGTGATGACCGGCGCGATCGTGTCGACCTTGACCTCGGCGGTCTTGACGCTGCCCACGGCCTCGTCGTTGCCGGCGATGTCCACGCTCCAGTAGGTGATCGTGTGGACGCCGGTGGACAGGTCGGCGGTGAACGGCTCACCGTAGGTCTGCGTGGCGCCGCCGTCGATCGCATAGTAGGTCGCCCGGATGCCGGAGAGCGCATCCGTGGCCTTGAACGCGACCGGGATGCCGCTGGTGACGTACCAGCCGCTGTCCGTCGACGGGACGGTCACGGTCGTGGTCGGCGCCGTCTTGTCGATGCTCAGGGTGATCGGAGCACCCGCAGTCTCAACGTTGCCGGCGTTGTCCGTGCTCCAGAAGGCAATCTCGTGCGTGCCCTCGGTGCCGTAGGTGAAGGCGCCGCTGTACGTCTGGGCAGCTCCACCGTCGACCGTGTAGTACGTCGCGTCGATGTCGGACAGGTTGTCGTGGCCGCTCAGGGTGACCTGGACCGCGTCGCCGTACCAGCCGGCGCTGTTGGGGTCCGCGACCGAGACGGTCGTGGTGGGCGCGGTGCGGTCGATCTGGATGCCGTCGACCGTCGTGGTCGTCGTGTTGCCCGCGTTGTCCGTGCAGGTGGCGGTCGAGGAGAGGTTGGCACCCTCGCCCTTCACGATCGTGTCGGCCGGCTGGCCAGCCGGCTTGGACAGAAGGTCCGTGCAGGTCCAGCTGACGGTGACGTCACCGGTGTGCCAGCCGCCCGAGAAGGATCCGGTGAGGACGGGAGCCGTCTCGTCCACGTTGATGCCCGTCACACCGGCCTCGGCAGAGTTACCTGCCGCGTCAGTGACCGTGGCGCTCGCGCTTTGGTTGGTGCCCTCGCGCAAGAGGTCGCTCGCCGGCGTGCCGCTGATGCCGGACAGGGCGTCACTGGCCGTGTAGCTCACCGTGACGTCGTCCTTGTACCAACCGGCGGCGTTCTTCGTGCCGACGGCCGTCGCCGTGATGGTGGGCTTCGTCTTGTCGATGCGTGCGCTGACGCTGTCGCTAGCGGTGTTGCCCGCGCCGTCGGTCGCGGTGCCGTTGACCACGTACTCACCCTCAACGCTCTTGGTCACGGGCGCCGTGCAGCTCGCGACACCGGATCCGCCCTGGTCGGCGCAGGTGAACGTCACCGTGACGTCCTGGTTGGTCCACGCGCCGTCCATGTAGGAGAGCGGCGTGAAGGCGTGCGAGATGGTCGGAGCCGACTTGTCGATCTTGACGTGCGCGGTCTGCGCGGGCTCCAGGTTCCCGGCCTTGTCGGTCGACGAGTAGGTGACCGTGTAGTCGCCTTCGCTCGACAGGGTGAAGCTGGTGCCCGTCTGCGCGGCCCCACCGTCGACCGAGTAGGTCGTCGAGGCGATCTGCGACAGGTTGTCCGTCGCGGAGAGTGAGACGGTCACGTTGCCGTTGACCCAGTTGTTCGACGTACCGCTGATGCTGGTCGAGGGCGGCGTGCGGTCGATGTTGACCGCCGGGCTGCTCGTAGCCGTCGTCGACAGGCCTGCACCGTTCGTGGCGCTCTGCGAGCTGGTCAGGCCCTTGCCCTCACCCACAATCTTTGTGTCGGCAGGAGCGGTCGGGATGCCGGACTCGGGGTCGGACGCAGTCCAGTGGACGGTGACGTCGCCCTTGTACCACCCGGCCGTGTTCGGCTGGGTGGTCGGCGCGCCCGAGAGCAGCGGCGCGGTCGTGTCACCCCTCGGAGCTGTGGAGCTCGCGGTCGCCGTGTTGCCGGCCTTGTCGGTGGCCATGCCGGTCACGGTGACGCCGGGCTGCACCGTCTTCGAGTTCGTGGTGCTGCCGTCCGCCAGGCAGGTCGCGATGCCCGAGGCGTCGCCGGCACCCGAGTTGGAGTCCTCACACGTGAAGCTGACGGTCGTCGTGCCGTCGGCGTTCTTCGTCTGCGACGCCGTGATGGTCGGAGCCGCCTTGTCGACGCGGACCGTGACCGAACCGACAGCACCCGCGTTGCCCAGGCGGTCGGTCTGCGCCGGCGCCGTCAGGGTGGTGATGCCGTTGCTCGAGACGCTGTCTGTCTTGAACGGCTGCGCACCGGCAACCCCGGAGCCGGCGTCAGTGGCCGTCCAGTTGACCGTGACGTTGCTGTTGTTCCACCCGTTGGCGTTGGCCGCCGGGGTCTGCGCCCCCGTGACGACAGGGCCGGTGTTGTCGAGCGTGTAGGACGCCTGCGTCGAGCTCGACTGCCCGTTGCAGCCGTTCGCGTTGAAGTTCGGCGAAGCGGCGACCGTGAAGGCCTGCGCACCGCTGCCCGCGGGAGCGGTCGTCGTGAACGTCCAGTTCGACTTCGCGGTCGAGGACGTCTGGCGAGGCAGTGTGCCCGCGCCCGTCACCTCGACGCACTTGGTGTCAGTGCTGGTGACGACCGTGAGAGTCAGTGCAGTGCCCTGCTTCGCATACACAGTTCCGCTGTTGGTCACCGTGCCGGTTCCACTGAAGACCGCGCTGCTCACCGACGAGGCGAACGTCGGCGACACGTTGACGCCGCCGACCACCACGCCGGATACCGCGGCCCCCGCCAGAAGCCGCCGCGCGACTCCCCCTGTGCCACGTCTGCGACGCAGCGACGCACCCTGAGGCACGCTCTTCTGGATCTTCATTCCGCGATTCCCCTCCACCTAAGCAAAACCTGACTGGTGTGCTCGCCCCGCGGCACCTCAGCAACGTAAGAGGGGTTTTGCTCGGTCCGGACCGCTTTGGCGTTCAACAAGGCAAACGCGGACTACGCCCACGCTCAGCCGGGCGTTCAAATGTCTGAACGGTCCTGGTCAGCCGGCTGCCGCGGGGATCAGGAGGGTGGAGGTCGTCGCCCCTCCCCCGGGCGTCTCCGTCACCTCCAGGCGGCCGCCGTGCGACCGGACAATCTGGGTCACCAGCGCGAGGCTCAGGCCGATGCGTCGACCGCCGGAGCCCCCGTCGCCACGCGAGAAGCGACGCGACAGCCGCTCGACATCGGCCACCTCGACTCCTCCCGTGCTCGGCGGGCCACATCTTTCGTCCTCGCATGGGTTCGGTCTCGGGTGCACGTGCCGAGGTTGGGACGCTTGCCCAACGGCACTGTCTGGGAGTTCCATGCGAAAGAGGCGCAACTGGGGCATAACGCGCACATCGCCCTGCCATGATTCGCTCGCGCCCGTCCAGTGGGACGACGCGCTCGCAGCTCTCACCACAGGGACCCACGATGCCCTCTCGCCGCCTCTGTTCGGCGGCCCTGGCGCTGGCGCTCATCACGCCCGTCTCGGCCATGTCAGCCTCCGCCGCGGCGGCTTCCCCCTCGTCCGCGTCGAAGGGCCGCGTCCCAGCCGCGAGACACCTGCCGCGGCCGACCCGGCCCCAGGCGCACAGCCAGTCTCACGCAGCACACACGGTGCTCGTGAAGTTCCGGAGCTCCGCCCCCAAGGCCAGGCGCGACAACGCCGTCACGTCCCACGGCGGCCGGGTCGCGCAGGCGCTTCCCGGCACCGGCTTCGTCAAGGTCACGACCACCGGTCGCGCCGAGGACCTCGCGAAGCGCCTGAAGACCGACCCGGCGGTGGCCCAGGTGACGTTCGACTACGTCCGGAAGGCGTCGGCGACCCCGAACGACCCCGACTACGTCTACCAGCACTACCTCGACACGGTGCGCGTGCCGACCGCCTGGGACCGGTCACAGGGATCACGGGGCCAGGTCGTCGCGGTCATCGACACCGGCGTGAACGGCACCCACCCCGACCTCCGCGGGCACACCGTCGCCGGCTACAACGCGATCACCAAGGCCGGCATCGCCGCCGGCGCCGCGAGCGACGACAACGGCCACGGCTCGATGGTCTCCGGCATCGTCGCCGCCGGGACCGGCAACGGCGAGGGCATCGCGGGGGTGGCCTGGAGCGCCGAGGTCATGCCGGTCAAGGTGCTCGACTCGAACGGCGAGGGCGCCGACTCCGACGTCGTCGACGGCATCAACTGGGCCGTCGCCCACGGCGCCAAGATCCTGAACCTCTCCCTGGGTGGAGACGCCGACAGCCCCGTCCTGCACGACGCCGTCAGCAGTGCCGTGGCCAACGGAGCCGTCGTCGTGGTCGCCGCGGGCAACTCGGGCGACGACGTGCCCCAGTACCCGGCCGCCTACCCCGAGGCCGTGGCCGTGGCTGCGACCGACACCGACGGGGCGCTGACCGACTTCAGCAGCTACGGCTCCTGGGTCGATGTCGCCGCCCCCGGCTTCAACATCCTCTCGACCGAGATCGCGGACTCCTCCGGCAACCACAACTACGCGTACGGCGACGGCACGTCCTTCTCGGCGCCGATCGTCTCGGGTGTCGTCACGCTCCTGCGGGCCCAGACGCCCACGTTGACCCCGGCGCAGGTCCTCGCGCGCCTCAGGTCCACCGCCCGTGATGCCGGCCCGCGCGGCATCGACCCCTACTTCGGCGCTGGGATCGTGGACGCCACCAACGCCGTGGGCGGCGGCTGGGCACCGAGCTTCGGCCTGCCCGGTCTCGGCGCCAGCGAGCCCAACGACGTCCCGAGCCGGGCGACGCCCCTCACCAGCACCATGGCAGGGACCATCGGCGTCGAGGGCGACGCGGACTGGTACCGCGTCGACTCGACGACGACCCAGCCGCTCTCGGTGACCGTGACCCCTCCAGCCTGGGACACGAACGTCGCGCAGAACTCAGACCCGGTGGTCTCGGTCTACGACTCGAACCTTCGGCCCCTGGCCGTGACCGACCACCACGGAATCGGCGATCCCGAGCTCGTCGGCTGGACGGCCGCTCCCGGCGCCTCCTACGTCGAGGTCCAGAACGTCAACGGCGCACGCGACCCGCGTCCCTACACCGTGTCACTCGCCCGACACCCGGGCGCGCTCCTCGACTCCCCGTCGTGGCTCGAACAAGCGACACCGACGGCGGGTTCCACTGCCGTCGCTGACGTCACCGGCGACGGCCGCGCCGACGTCGTCACCGTCCTCGGCGACTACGGCGACCCTGTCACCCCCAGGGGCATCATCGTCTACGCGCAGACAGCGGCCGGTCAGCTCGACGAGGGCACCTTCTACCCGACGGCGAACGACTCGCCGGTGATGCGGCTCTCCTCGGGCGACGTCGACGGCGACGGGGCGGCAGAGGTGCTGTCCGGCACGTACGACGGTGTGCAGGTCTTCCATCGGCTGCCGGACGGGACGCTCGCGGCGCCGCAGTACCTCAGCGGCATCTCGGGGTCACAGGTGGAGGAGATCGCGACGGGTGACCTCGACGGCGACGGGCACCCGGACGTCGCGGTCACCCTCAACGGCTCGCCCTACATCCGGATCCACCAGGCGGACGGCTCGTACGCCACGGCCGCGCACTTCCAGATCTCGATGTCCGACCTGTCCATCGCCGACCTCGACGGTGACGGCCGGCCGGAGGTCCTGGGAACCAGTGGTGGGAACGTGGTCGTCCTGCGCGCCGATCCCACCGGCTGGCGCATCACCACGCACCCGGTGAGCTCGAGCCCGCCCGCCGGCTCGGGGGTGAGCGCCGCGCGCAACGTCGACGTCAACCGCGACGGACGCCCCGACGTGGTGGCGCTCGTGCGCAGCAACGACGGACCGCCGATGCTCGCGACGTACCTGCAGGCAGCCGACGGCACCCTGCAGGCGCCGACCACCACCCCGCTGCCGAGCCACAGCGAGACCCTCGCGGTCGCGGACGTCAACGGCGACGGGATCCCGGACCTCGTCACGTCGGGGACGGGCTACGCCGCGATGGTCTCGGTCCTCCCGGGCCTCGCAGGCGGCGGCTTCGGCGAGCCAGCGTCCACGGGCCTGGGCGAATCCCTGTTTCCCACGCGCCAGGGCGAGCTCTCCATCGGAGACCTCGACGGCGACGGCCACCCCGACGTGGCCCTGATGACGCGGAGTGGCATCGCCGTGCTGCGCAACGCGACCACGGCCACTCCGCCCGGGCCGGACGGCTTGTGGGTACGGGGCTCCACTCCCAGCGACGTCGCGTGGGGCGTGGCACCGGCGGCCGCACCGACCGTCACCTTCGCCCGTGACGTCACCGCCTCGACGGTGACCGGCTCGACCATCAGCCTGCTGGACGGCCGCACGGGATCAGACGTGCCGGCTTCGGTCACCTACGACGCCGGCACGCGCACCGCGACGGTCGCGCCGACGTCGCGGCTCGAGAACGACGCGCCCTACCGCCTGACGGTGTCCGGCGTGACGGACGCGTCCGGCGCGACGATGGGCACGGCATACTCCTCCACCTTCCAGACCGTGGATCCGGCTCCCTCAACGGTCGGCTCGTTCACGGCCACCGGCGCCGTTCGGGCTGCGACGCTGTCGTGGCAGGCCTCAGCGTTGCCCGACGTGAACCGCTACATCGTCCGGATGGCCGCCGGCACGACGCCCCCCGCGGGCATCACGAGCGGCACCGACGTCTACTCCGGCTCGCGCACCGGCGTCACCGTCCCCAACCTCGACCAGGGCACCACCTACAGCTTCAGGATCTGGGCCCAGGACCGCTCCGGCACGCTCGGCCCGGCCTCATCGCGCACGCTGGTGGGGACCGCCCCGACGATGTCGGCCACCGTCGCGTCTCTGACCTACGGCGGCGCCGTGACCCTGAGCAGCAAGCTGACGCGTCGGGACAGTGGCGCCGCCCTGGCCGGCACCCCCGTCCAGCTCTACTGGCGCAAGGTCGGCACCACGACGTGGTACCTCCTGACGGCGCCCACGACGAGCTCCACCGGGACTGTGTCCTACGTCAGCCGGCCAGGGGCGTCCCTCGACTACCAGTGGGTCTACCGCGGGTCGGGCAGCTTCGTCGGGTCGAGCAGTGCCGCGGCGCGTGTCGGGGTCCGGACCACGGTCACCGGCGCCGTCAGCCGGACCTCGCTGCCGCTCGGCGGCTCGTTCACCATCTCGGGGTCGGTCGCGCCGGCGCACGCCGGACAGGTCGTCTACCTCCAGCGGTATGCCGGCAACGGCGTTTGGACGAACGTGGCCAGCAGGACGTTGAGCTCGGCGAGCGCCTACGCGTTCTCGTTCAGGCCGGGATGGCGCGGCACCTTCACCTACCGGATGTACAAGCCGGCCGACGTGGACCACCTGGCCTCCTACAGCCCCAACCGTGTCGTCAGGGTCTACTGACCAAGGGCGCGGAAGGCGTTCACCTGACCT
Organism: Terrabacter sp. P5_B1; assembly: GCF_056400505.1. Taxonomy (NCBI): domain Bacteria; kingdom Bacillati; phylum Actinomycetota; class Actinomycetes; order Micrococcales; family Intrasporangiaceae; genus Terrabacter; species Terrabacter sp. P5_B1. The sequence goes on along the minus strand of NZ_JBFULD010000048.1, from coordinate 6,178 downwards.
TCGAGTGAGCGTCCCGTCCCACGCGTTGGGGGACGGGACGCTCGCTCGACCGTGGCTGAGGCCCACTCGAGGAGGTGTCCAGCCGCGGTCAGCGGGAGCGGTAGCGGCGCTCGGGTCGGCCGGTGGAGCCGTAGCGGAGCGTCACCTCGGCCTGCCCGAAAGAGACGAAGTGCTCGAGGTAACGCCGCGCGCTGACGCGCGAGATCCCTACGACCTCAGCGCATTCCGTCGCCGACAACGTCTCCCGTGACTCTCGCAGCGCCCGCTCGACCGCCTCGGCCGTCTCCACACTGAGGCCCTTCGGAAGCAGCGTCAGCGGCGCCCGCCCGACCGGCTGCGACGTGAACGCGGCGTCGATCTCGGCCTGCGTGAGGTCGTCGCCGAGGTCGCGGGCCCGCTCGGCGGCATACGTCAGCAGGCGCTGCTCGAGGTCGGCGAAGGCGAACGGCTTGAGGAGGTAGCCGACGACGCCCTGCCGCACCGCGCCGCGCACGGCGTCGGCCTCCTTGGCCGCGGTGATGACGAGGACGTCGCACGTCTCGCCCGCAGCCCGCAGCTGCGCCACGACGTCGAGCCCGAACGCGTCGGGCAGGTAGAGGTCGAGGAGCACGAGGTCGGGCTGCAGGGAACCGACGAGGGCGAGCGCCTCGTCACCGGTGCGTGCCGTGCCGACCACCTCGAAGCCGTCGACGCGCTCGACGAAGCCCCGGTGGATCCGCGCGACCATGAAGTCGTCGTCGACGACGAGCACGCGGGTCATCGCTTCTCCTCGCTGATCGGGGGCWCGGGCGCGGGAACGGTCTCGACGGTGAGGCGGGCGACGAACTTCGCCCCCGTGGGGGTGCTCTCGACCTCGACCTCGCCGCCCCGACGCTGGCAGATCAGGCGCGTCAGCGCCAGCCCGATGCCGCGCTCCCCGGCCCGGGCCGCCTTCGTCGTGTAGCCGTGGGTGAAGACCTCGGTCACGACCTCGGGCGCGATGCCCGGTCCCGAGTCGACGACGCTCACCTCGAGCGAGCTGGCGTCCTGCCGGATCGTCAGCTCGACCCACTTGTCGTCGCCCTCGGACGATGCCGCCGCGTCGATGGCGTTGTCGACGAGGTTGCCGACGACCGCCGCGACGTCGGCCGAGTCACGCGGACCGATGCGCCCGAGCGAGGTGTCGTCCGAGACGCGCAGCTCGACGCGACGCTCGGTGGCCTGCGCGGCCTTGGCCATGACGAGCGCCGTCACGGCCGTGTCCCGGATCCGACGCGACACGGTGAGGTCGAGCTGGGCGCGGTGCTCGCTCACCGAGTCGACGTAACCGACGACCTCGTCGTACTCCCCGAGCTGGATGAGACCCGAGATCGTGTGGAGCTGGTTGGCGAACTCGTGCGCCTGCGCCCGCAGCAGCTCCGTCGTGCTGCGGAACGAGCCGATCTCGCGCTCGAGGTCGGCCAGCTCGGTCCGGTCACGCAACGTCGTCACCGACCCGAGCGGACGGCCGTCCTTGCTGACCTCCATGCGGTTCATGACGAGCACCCGTCCCCGGCGCAGCACCACCTGGTCGCGCGGCGCCCCGGCCTGCCGACCACCCTCACCGGCGTCCCTCGCACCGTCAGTGCCCTCGCTCTCGTCGGTGACGCCCCGCAGCACGTCCCGCAGCCGCGGGCCGAGCGGCAGGTCGTCGAGACGCATCCCGACCGCATGCTCCGGCAGGTCGAGCAGATGGTGGGCGACGTTGTTGACCAACGTGATCCGTTCGTTCGTGTCGAGCGCCACCACCCCCTCCGCGAGACCGAAGAGCATCGCCTCACGACTCTCGGCGAGTCCGGTGATCTCCGCCGGCTCGAGCCCGAGCGTCTGCCGCTTGATCCGCCGCGCGAGCAGCCACGACCCGACGCCGCCGAGCACCAGGGCGATGCCGAGATAGGTCGGGAGGTACGACGAGTTGCCCTGCAGGCGGTCCCAGGCAGACGGCATACGCACGGCGACCATGACGGTGCCGAGCTGGGCGCCGACGGGCAGCGGCGCCGACTCCGACGAGCTCGTCGGCGTGTAGAGCAGCGGGCTCTGTGCGACGAGCATCCGCTCGCCCCGGACGTCCATGACCCCCGTCCAGCTCGCCCCCTCACCGACGGCCGGCGCGCCGAGCGGGATGCGGGTCTTGTCGATCGTCGGGTCCGACGACACCCGCGCGACCTCGTCGGCGTCCGCGATCGTCACCGACGTCACGTTGTACTGCGTCACGACCGACTGCACGACGGCCGGCAGGACGTTGACGACGCCGCCCGGCCCCATCTCCGAGCGCACGATCGGGGTGCTCGCGAGCTGCTCCGCGATCGCCGAGACCCGACGGCCCTCGGTGCGGGTGAACGTCGCGTCCGACTGCGCCAGCGAGACGAGTGCGACGGTCACGAGCACACCGAGGAGGATGACCATCTGCACGACGAGCAGCTGCCCGGCGAGGGAGAGGCGACCGAAGCGGCCCGGTCTCTGTGTGACCAAAACGAACTCAACCTTCATTGCTGACACAAGGGCGACACGGCGTCGTGGCGCAGGCCACGATCATGCCGTTCCAGCCACAGAACGCGAAAGAGACCTCAACGATGAGCACCCACACCCCCGCCCGCAGGTCCGTCCTGCTCGGCGTCACCGTCGGCGTCGCGGCCCTGGCCCTCTCGGCCTGCGGCGCGACCGCCAAGAAGGACGACACCGCCGCCGGCGGGACCGCCGCCGCCGGCGGCTCCCCGGCCAGCAACCTTCAGATCATGGTCCCCAACGCCCCCGGCGGCGGCTACGACACGACCGCCCGCACGGCGGCGAAGGTCATGGAGGCCGCCAAGATCACGAGCGCGATCCAGGTCTTCAACCTCCCCGGTGCCGGTGGCACCGTCGGCCTGCAGCGCACGGTCAACGAGAAGGGCAACGGCAAGCTCGCCATGCAGATGGGCCTCGGCGTCGTCGGCGCCGCCTACACGCAGAAGAGCAACGCCACGCTCAACGACACCACGCCGATCGCCAAGCTCATCGAGGAGGCCGGCGCGATCGTCGTGCCGAAGGACTCGCCCTACCAGGACGTCAAGGCCCTCGTCGCGGCGTGGAAGGCCGACCCCAAGAAGGTCAACGTCGGCGGCGGCTCGTCCCCCGGCGGTCCCGACCACCTGCTCCCCATGCAGCTGGCCAAGGCCGTCGGCATCGACCCCAAGGCCGTCAGCTACATCGGCTTCGACGGCGGCGGCGAGCTCCTGCCGGCCCTCATCGGGGACAAGATCTCCTTCGGCTCCAGCGGCTTCGGCGAGTTCCTCGACCAGGTCAAGGCCGGCCAGGTCAAGGTCCTCGCGGTGACGAGCGAGAAGCGCATCGACGCCCTTCCCGACGTGCCGACCCTCAAGGAGTCCGGCATCGACCTCGTCTTCACCAACTGGCGCGGCATCGTGGCCCCTCCCGGCATCTCCGACGCCGACAAGGCCACGTGGATCGACGCGCTGACGAAGATGCACGCCTCGCAGGGCTGGAAGGACGAGATGGAGAAGCGCGGCTGGACCGACGCCTTCGTCACCGGACCCGAGTTCGGCACCTTCCTCAAGGCGCAGGACGCCTCGGTCGCCGGGATCCTGACGACCCTCGGGCTCGCGAGCTGACGATGTCCGACACGATGTCCGACTCGCTGCCCGACGCCACCCGCGACGGAGTCACGACGAAGACCGGCCGGGACCGCGCACAGTACGGCCTGTGCGCGGCCCTCGCCGTCCTCGGCGGCCTCCTGCTCGCCGACGCCGCCCGCATCGGGCACGCGACGAGCAGCAACGACCCCGTGGGGCCCCGTCCCGTGCCGATCATCCTCGGCATCCTCCTGCTCGTGACCGCCGTGCTGTATGCCGTCGACGTCTACCGCGGCGGCGTCGGCAGTGCCGAGGAGGGCGAGGACGTCGACCTCTCGACCGGCGCGGACTGGAAGACGCTCGGCCTGCTCGCCGCCTTCTTCATCCTCAACGCCGTGCTCATCGAGCCCCTCGGCTGGGTCATCAGCGGCACGATCCTCTTCGCCGGCTCGGCCTTCGCCCTCGGCAACCGTCACCACGTGCGTGGCCTCCTCTTCGGCCTGGGCCTCGCACTCGCCACCTTCTACGCCTTCGCCATCGGGCTCGACGTCAACCTGCCCGCCGGCGTGCTGCAAGGAATCCTCTGATGGACAACTTCGCCAACCTCATCGACGGGTTCGGCCACGTCCTGACCCCGATGAACCTGCTCTTCGCCCTCATCGGCGTCACGATCGGCACCGCCGTCGGCGTCCTGCCGGGCATCGGCCCCGCCATGACCGTCGCCCTGCTGCTGCCCGTCACCTACGGCCTCGAGCCGACCCAGGCACTCATCATGTTCGCCGGCATCTTCTACGGCGGCATGTACGGCGGCTCGACCACCTCGATCCTGCTCAACACCCCGGGCGAGTCCTCCTCGGTCGTCACGGCCATCGAGGGCAACAAGATGGCCAAGGCCGGCCGGGCCGCGCAGGCCCTGGCCACCGCCGCCATCGGCTCGTTCATCGCCGGCACCATCGGCACGCTGCTGCTCGCCCTGCTCATGCCGCAGGTCGTGAAGTTCGCAGTCAGCCTCGGGGCGCCGGAGTACTTCGCGATCATGCTGCTCGCCTTCGTCGGCGCCAGCGCCGTGCTCGGCAGCTCCCGCATCCGCGGGTTCGCAGCCCTGCTCATCGGCCTCTCGATCGGCGTCATCGGCATCGACAAGGTGACCGGGCAGCAGCGCCTGACCTTCGGGGTCGCCCAGCTCGCCGACGGCATCGACGTCGTCGTCGTCGCGGTCGGCATCTTCGCCGTCGGCGAGGCGCTCTGGGTCGCGGCGCACCTGCGGCGCAAGGCGGCCGGCGTGATCCCGGTCGGTCGCCCGTGGATGGGTCGCGACGACTGGGGCCGCTCGTGGAGGCCGTGGCTGCGGGGCACCGCCTTCGGCTTCCCCTTCGGCGCCCTGCCCGCCGGCGGAGCCGAGATCCCGACCTTCCTGTCCTACATGACCGAGCGCAAGCTCTCGAAGCGCCCCGAGGAGTTCGGCAAGGGCGCCATCGAGGGCGTCGCCGGCCCGGAGGCCGCCAACAACGCGTCCGCCGCCGGCACGCTCGTCCCGATGCTGGCCCTGGGCCTGCCGACCAACGCCACTGCGGCGATCATGCTCGCGGCCCTTCAGGGCTGGGGCCTCGAGCCCGGACCGCTGCTCATGGAGAAGCAGCCGGTGCTGGTCTGGACGCTCATCGCGAGCCTCTTCGTCGGCAACACGATGCTGCTCCTGCTCAACCTGCCGCTGGCACCGGCCTGGGCCAAGCTGCTCCAGATCCCGCGTCCCTACCTCTACGCCGGCATCCTCTTCTTCGCCTCCATGGGGGCGTATGCCGTCAACGCGCAGCCGTTCGACCTCTTCCTCCTCCTGGGGCTGGGGCTCGTCGGGTTCGCGCTGCGGCGGTTCGGGCTGCCCGTGCTGCCGCTCATCATCGGCGTCATCCTCGGCCCGCTGGCCGAGCTGCAGGGCCGCCGGTCGCTCCAGCTCTCGGGCGGGGAGATCAGCGGTCTCGTCGGCGGTCCGGTCGCCTGGGTCTGCTTCGCGATCATCGCGATCGTGCTGCTGTGGCCGCTCGTCGCCAAGGTGCTGGGTCGTGGCCGCGGCCACGACGGTGGCCCGGGCGGACCGCCCGACGTTCGCTCCGGCTTCGACGCGCCGGCTGAGGCGATGTCATGACGATCCTCGTCGGCTACATCCCCACCCCGCAGGGCGAGGCGGCCCTCGCGGCCGCGATCGCCGAGGCGAAGGCGCACGACGAGTCGGTGCTGGTCCTCAACATGTCGCGCGACGACAAGCTCGTCGACGCCCACCGAGCCGCGAGCTCGGACCTCGACCGGCTCGATGCCGACCTGGCCGAGTCCGGCGTGTCGCACGAGGTGCGGCGCGTCGAGCACGGCACCGACCCGGCCGACCAGATCCTCGACGTCATCGACCGGGAGCACCCGCGGATGCTCGTCATCGGCATCCGGCACCGAAGCGCCGTCGGCAAGCTGCTGCTCGGTTCGACCGCGCAGCGCCTGCTCCTCGACGCCCGCTGCCCCGTCCTCGCCGTCAAGGCGGACTGAGCCACACGGCATACGCCCACATCGAGTGCCCAGTTCCCGACGCCAACCCCGTCCGGAAC